>DAOUGF010000635.1:0-10022 GCA_034429295.1 Chloroflexaceae bacterium | reverse complement strand
GTTTCCAAAGGGGGCGAGGCCCCCTTTGGCGGGGAGCGCGAGGGGCGGAGCCCGCTCGCAGGCTTGCTCACCGCGCAGGTGGTAGGGGCATTAGGGGCGGGCGCTGCCGCCCCCATGCCCCTCTCTGCCTTGACAAACGGCGCGCCGCGAGGCTATGATGGAGCGCGCAAGCCTTGATCAGCCGTAAAGCGATGCGCGCCACGAGCCCCCTCAGGCCCAGCGCGCCGCGACGGAGAGGAGGCGAAGATGGCTGGAACTCCCCAACGCTCGCAGCTGCCGCGCCTGGCCGCCGCCGCGCTCACCATCACCTTGCTCCTGGCCTCGCTGCCGGCGCTACAGGCCCAGACCGACGTCCGTTACTTCGCCGAGACCGGCCATACGCTCCGTGGCGCGTTCCGCTACTTCTGGGAGACCAACGGCGCCGTGGAGATCTTCGGCTACCCCATCACCGAGGAGTACAACGGCCCGAACGGCAGGCTCGTCCAGTGGTTCGAGCGAGCCCGCTTCGAGCTCGTCGCCTCGGGCGGCCAATACTTAGTTGAGCTGGGCAACCTCGGCGTGGAGGTCACGGAGGGGCGCATCTTCCCGAAGTCGCCGCCGATCCCGAACAGCGCAGATCGCCGCTACATCCCTGAGACCCAGCATATCATCCAGTACGGCTTCAAGGAGATCTGGGAGACGCGAGGCGGCGTACGAATCTTCGGTTTCCCGATCAGCGATGAGATCGACGAGGTGCTCGACGACGGCGAGTGGCACACTGTGCAGTATTTCGAGCGGGCCCGCTTCGAGTACTGGCCGCAGCTGCCTCCCGGCAGGCGCGTGCTGATCAGCCTGCTTGGCCGCAAGCTGGCCCCGCCCGAGCGCTTGGCTCCTGTGCCCCCGCCGGGACAGGGCGGCCAGCCGCAGCCCCAGCCCACGACGCCGCCGGCCCCGCCCCAGCCGCCCGCGCCCCAGCTGCCGCCCAACCAAAACGCGCGGGTCGTCCCTGAGAGCGGCCCGCCCGGCACCGTCTTCAGCTTCGAGGCGAACGGTTTCGAGCCAGGCGAGCGGGTCGGCGTCTGGATCACCGCGCCCGACCAGTCGACCTTCGGCGCCGACTTCCAGGCCACCGCCGATGGGCAGGGGTCGATCACCCATGCCCGCATCGGCCTCGTCACCGACGGCAGCTTCCCCGAAGGCATCTGGTCGTTCAACGCCGAGGGCGTGCGTAGCGGTCGCCAAGCGGTGGGCTACTTCCTCATCAGCTCGGCCGCGGCGCCGGGCGACCCCAACAAGCTCGGCCTGATCGTCCACGACCAGCTGCCGCGCCAGGGTAACGCGCTGATCATCCCGGTGGCCGCGCCGGCCGGATACACCTTCTTCATGCTGGCCGAGGGCTACGCGGGCGATGAGGAGGTGAGCGCCTGGATAACGTCGCCAGACGGTACGAGCGTCCCGATCGACCCGGAGCTGGCTTCGGCCAGCGAGGGCGTCGCGACGGCGATCATCTTCACTGGCGGGCTACCCGATGGCATCTACACCGCCGTGATCCAGGGTCGCAGCAGCGATGTCACCACGGCGGCCGGCTTCAAGCTCACCCGCGACTATGTGGCTGGGCCTGGCACGCCGCGGCCGGCCAACACGAACGGCAGCGCCACCCCCACCGACGCCGGACCGGGCTCGGTAGTGCAGATCCGCGGGCAGGGCCTACGGCCAGGCGAGCCACTCGAGTTCTGGATCACCGACCCCTCAGGGGCCTATGTGTTACTGCCCGAGACGCCCATCGCTGACAGCCAGGGCCGTATCGGCGTGAACCCGCCGCTCGATCTCGAGGTGACCGAGGACGCGCTCCCCGGCGTCTACGGCATCCACTTCCGCGGCCAGCAGAGCGGCAGCCGGGTTGATGTCTACTTCACGGTGAGCCGCCCCGCAGGGCAGGGCGTCGGCCAGGGACGCTGGGCGATGGAGCAGGCGCGGGCGTTCGCCGGGCGCTGAGGAAGGCCAGAGTATCGGTTGGTTGACCTGTAAAGGCCGAAGCATTCACCCCAGATCGCTCGTGTGGTACGGGCGCTGTCCGGGGCGAATGCTTCGGCCCTGTGTTTAGGGCAGGATGAGGTGCAGGTCGCCGAACTCGTGCCAGAGATAGCCGTGGCGCAGCGCCTCGGCGTAGGTGTGGCGTAGGTGGTCTAGCCCGCAGATAGCCGCCAGCATCCCCAGGTGGGAGGCGCGGGGCTCATGGAGCCCGGTGAGCAGCCCATCCACCGCCCGCACGCCACGCTCCGGCGTGATCACCAGATCCGTCCAGCCCCCACCGGGATGGGCCACGCCCAGTTCATCGGTGACGGTCTCCAGGGCGCGGACGACGGTGGTGCCGACAGCTACGACCCGGCGGCCAGCGGCGCGAGCCGCATTCACGGCGCTGGCGGTCTCGGCGGGGACGCGGTAGAACTCCACGTAGGGCGGCTCATCGCTCTCGAGGCTGGCCACGCCGGTGTGCAGCAGCAGCGGCGCGAGCTGCACGCCCTTCACCACCAGCCGCGTCACCAACTCTGGGGTGAAGGCCCGGCCCGCCGAAGGCATCTCCGCGCTGCCCGGCTCCGAGGCGAAGATAGTCTGGTAGTAGCTGGAGGGCCAGGGCTGCGCCACGTAGCTGTAGCGGATGGGCGCGCCATACTCCTCGAGATAGGGCTCAAGGGGGCCTGGCAGGTTGAGTTCGGCCACCCAGAGCCGCGCCGGGCCGCCGTCGCGCCGGTAGGGCGCAAGGAGCAGAGCCGTGGCGCCGCCCGGCAGGCGCAGCATCTCGCCGCGGGTCGCATCATCGCAGGGCGCGGTTGTGGCGCCAACGAGACGGCGCAGCTCCACCGACCAGAGACCGGCGGGCAGGCGGGTGGAGAGGTGCAGCGCGGCCGCCGTGCCGTCGGCGCGCTCGACCGGCAGAGCAGCGTTGAGGGTGCCGCTCGTGTTCACCACCAGCAGATCGCCGGGCCGGAGGAAGCGTGAGAGATCGCGAAAACGGGCGTGCTGCACCTGGTCGTCGCTGTAGTGCGAGACCATGAGGCGCACCTCGTCGCGGGCCAGCCCACGGGCCTCAGGCGGCTCGCCGGCCTCCAGCGCCGGCGGCAGCTCAAAGTCGAGCGTGGGAAAGGATAGCGTAGCGCTCATAGGCTCGCCAGGGCGCTGGCGGCGTAGCGGCCGCTCGGATGATCCTCGGTGAGCAGGGCGACGAGGCCGGGGGCGCTCGCCTCGGGCGGCGGGCGGTCGCTGACATCCTCGCCGGGGAAGGCCTCCTGCTGCATCTGGGTGTTCATATCGCCCGGGTCCACGCTATAGACGCGCCAATCGGGGCGCTCGGCGGCCAGAATTCTCGTGAGCTGCTCGAGGGCGGCCTTGCTGGCGCCGTAGCCGCCCCAGCCAGCGTACGGCTCCACCGCCGCATCACTGGTGATATTGAGGATGCGGGCGCCGGGGCGCAGCTCGTGGCGCAGGGCCTGGATAAGGCCCAGGGGCGCGATCGTATTCACCGCGAAGACCTGGGCGAGGGCGTCGAGCGGATAGTCGAGCAGGTCGGGGCGAGGGCTGGGGCCGAGGATCGAGGCGTTGTTCACCAGGGCGTCGAGGCCGCCGAGCTCGCGGGCGGCGGCGGCGAGAGCCTCGCGATGGGCGGGGTCGCTCACATCGCCGGGGATAGCGACGACGTGGGTATGGGCGGCGAGCTCACGGCCGACGGTGTCGAGGGCCGCGGCGCCACGGGCGTCGAGCAGGAGCGTCCAGCCGCGATGGGCCAGTTCGCGGGCGAGGGCCAAGCCGAGGCCCCGCGAGGCACCAGTGATCAGGGCGGTAGGCATGGGATTCTCCTCCGAGTACCACGGTTGCTACTCAGAGGATAGCGCGAGGGCGCCGGCAGAGCCTCAGCCACGACGCTGAGGGCGGAGCTGTACAGATGGACAGGCTACAGCTCGATCAGGCCGAGCTGCGCGGCCAGCGCCACGGCCTCGGTGCGATTGGCGGCGCCAAGGCGCGTCATGATCGCGCTGAGGTGGAACTTCACGGTGCGCTCGGTGACGCCGAGAGCCGCCGCGATCTCCTTATTGGCGCGGCCCTGGGCTACCAGCTGCAGCACCTCCAGCTCGCGAGGCGTGAGCGCGGGCGCCGTGGGGCGGGCGACGCGGGCCACGAGGCGGGCCGCCACCGGGGGCTGGAGCAGCGAGCCGCCCTCGGCAACCAGGCGCACGGCGGCGAAGATCTCGTTGCGCGGCGCGCCCTTCAGCAGGTAGCCCCGCGCGCCGGCCTCGATCGCCCCGATGATGCGCTCGTCGCTATCGAAGGCGGTCAGCACCAGCGCCCGCGTCTCGGGCGCCACTTCCTGCAGGCGGGCGATCGCCGCAGCGCCGTCGAGCACCGGCATCGCCAGGTCCACCAGGGCCACAGCAGGCCGCCGCTCAGCCGCCAGCCGCAGCAGCTCGGCGCCATCGGCGGCCTCCCCCACCACGGTGAAGTCGGGTTGGGTGGCGAGGATGGCTGCCAACCCCTCCCGAACCACCGGGTGGTCGTCGGCGATGAGGATCGTGATCATAGCGGCACCTCGACGACAAGCCGCGTCCCTGCGCCCGGCGCGCTCTCCACCCGCAGCTCGCCACCGAGGAGCCGGGCCCGCTCGCCGGCTCCGACCAGGCCAAAATGGCCCGGCGCCGGCTCATCGGGGCTAAAGCCGCGGCCATCGTCGCTCACGGTGAGGCTCACGCGGCCCTCACCCACAACCAGCCGCAGCTCCAGGTGGGCGGCCCCGGCGTGGCGCAGCGCGTTCGTCACCGCCTCCTGCGCCACTCGGTAGAGGCCGAGGGTTACCCGCGGCGGCAGCAGCGCGTCGTCGCCTTCAACATGGACGTTCACCTTCAGCCCTCGCCGGTCCGTCGCATGCATGTCCACAGCCTCAGCCGCCAGATCGCGGATGGCGGCAGCGAGGCCGCGGCCGTCGAGTGGGGCGGGGCGCAGGTCAAGCACCGAGCGACGGGCATCGTCGAGGCTGCGGCGGGTGAGCTCGAGGGCTTGGGCGACGGCGGCGCGAGCCCGCTCGGACGATGGCCCTTGGCCTTCCAGCAGGGCGTCGGCGGTCTCAAGCTTGAGGGCGATCGCGGCGAGGGCCTGGGCGAGCGTGTCGTGGATCTCGCGGGCCAGGCGGTTGCGCTCCTCGAGCGCGCCGAGCTCGGCGCCACGGGCGAAGAGCCGCGCCCGCTCCACCGCGATGCTCAGCAGGTCGCCCACCGTGTAGAGCAGACGCAGCTCGTTGGGCGAGAGCTTCTGCCAGCTCGGGCTGGCCACGTTGAGCACCCCAAGGGGACGGCCTTGGGCGTACAGCGGCACGCTGGCGTGGAAGCGCAGGCCGTCGGTGCCGTCCACCAGATTCTTGAGCCGCGAGCAGGTGATGATGCTGATATTGGCGGCGCCACCGAGGGCTCCGGCCCGGTAGGCGTCGAGGCAGAAACAGGTGCCGCGCATACGCTCAGGGGCGTTGGCCAGGGCCGGCGGCAGATTGAGGCTCGCCGCCAGACCGGGCTCGCCCGCCGCATCGAGCAGCCAAACCCAGCCGGTGCGCAGGCCACAGAGCTCCGCCACATGGCGCAGCGTCGTCTCGAGCGCGCGCCGCAGATCCAGCTCGCGGTTCAGGTCGGCCGCGATCGTGTTGAGGATGGAAAGCTCGCGGTTGCGCCGGGCGAGGGCTTCTGCGTTATCCATACCTCAAGTGTAGCACAGGGCCGGGCTGCTAAACAGAATCACGATTACTCGCCGGTAACGGCTCGGCTGGCGCGTCCCAAGGGGGCGGCCACGACTATTCGCCGATAACGGCTTGGCTGGCGCATCCTAAGGGGGCGGCCCGTTGTGGCCGCCCTTACGGGCTCATATCGAGAGATTCTGATGTGGTTCCGTTTAGAGCGGCACGTCCCGCGCGAGCAACTCCTCCTCGCTCTCGCGGCGCTGGATGATGCGGGCGCGCCCATCGGCCACGAGCAGGACGGCGGGGCGGGGGACGAGGTTGTAGGTGCTGGCCATGCTCAGCGTGTAGGCCCCGGAGGTGGCGACGGCCAGCAGATCGCCCGGAGCGGCCGGCGGCAGCGCCACGCCGCGGAGCAGCACATCGCCCGACTCGCAGTAGCGGCCGGCCACATCCACGGCAGGGCCGGCCGGGGCGTCGGCGCGGCTCGCCAGGAGCGCGGTGTAGCGGGCGCCGTAGAGGGCGGGGCGGATATTGTCGGCCATGCCGCCATCGATGTGAAGATACTGCACGGCGCCATCGGGTGTGAGCTTGCGGCCAACCACCCGGTAGAGGGCCACGCCGGCCCGTGCCACGATCGAGCGGCCCGGCTCGACCGTTAGCCGCGGCGGCGCGAGCCTATGGGCGGCGCAGCCATCCTGCAGCGCCGTCGCGAGAGCCTGGGCGTAGGCGCCCACATCCGTGGCCGTATGCTCGGCGGTGTAAGGAACACCAAGCCCGCCGCCGGGGCTCAGCTCCTCGGAGGGCAAGCCATGGCGATCCCGCAGGTAGGCGGCCCAAGCCACGAGCACACCCACAGTGGCGCACAACTCGCTCAGGTCGAAGAGCTGCGAGCCGATATGGGCGTGCAGCCCGAGGAAGCGCAGGCCGGGGGCGGCCAACAGCCGGGCAGCCGCGGCGTCGAGGGCGGCGAGGGGCAGGCCGAACTTCGAGTCGGCGCCGCCCGTGGCGATGTGGGCGTGGGTGTGGGCCTCGATGTTGGGCGCGATGCGGAGCAGCACACCCTGAGGCTCGGCGCGCCCGGCAGTGAGGGCGGCCAGCCGGTCCAGCTCGTCGAGGCTGTCGGCGACGATGGCGCCGACGCCCCACTCGACGGCGCGGGCCAGCTCGGCGTCGCTCTTGGCGTTGCCGTGCATGTGCACCTGCTCCAGCGGTACGCCGGCGCGCCTGGCGACCAGCAGCTCGGCGCCGGAGACGACATCGAGCCCCAAGCCCTCCTGGGCCACGAGTTGCGCGATCGCGGTGTTCAGCAGGGCCTTGCCGGCGTAGTGGACGCGGGCATCCAGCCCTGTGGCCTCGAAGGCCGCGCGATAAGCGCGCATCGCGCCGCGCAGCGTCGCCTCGTCAAACAGATAGAGCGGCGTGCCGTACTCGGCCGCCAAGGCCAGCGTGTCGCACCCGCCGATGAACAGCCGGCTGTCCTGGATCGCGGCCGTGTCGGGCCAGAGTTGAGGCGCGAGCGGCGCGGGCGCCATCAGGCCGTCCCGGCGATACCCAGGCGCGGCGCGACGGCCCGCAGGGCGGCGATCACCTCGGCGATCAGGTCGTCAAGGGGCATGCCGATCACCTCGGCGCCGTGGCGGATACCATCGCGGCTCACCTTGGCGGCGAAGGCCTTGTCCTTCATCTTCTTCTTGACGGAAGAGACCTCGACGGTGTTGATGCTCTTGTCGGGGCGCACCAGGGCCACGGCAGTGACGAAACCGCTCAGCTCGTCAACGGCGTAGAGCGTCCGCTCCAGCTCGCTCTCGGGCTCGATACCGCTGAAGTCTGCGTGGCTGAGGATGGCTCGCAGCACCTCAGGGCTCCAGCCCTGCTCGCGCAGCGCGGCCACGCCGTAGAAGGGGTGGCCAGGCAGCTCGGCCGGCAGCGGCTCGCCAGCAAGCAGCGCGTGGGAGACGGCGTAGGTCGCCGGCCCATCCTCGGGCATGTGGGGGTAGCGCTCGTAGTCCATGTCGTGGAGCAGACCGACGGCGCCCCAGAGGTCGGCGTCGGCACCCCGCTTCTCGGCAAAATGCACCATACAGGCGGACACGGCCTCGCAGTGCTTGCGCAGGCTCTCGGTCTTCACCCACTCGTGGAGGGTTTCGCGGGCACGCTCGATGAGCATTTTCGTTCCTCTCAGCGTAGGGCGGGCGTGCCAGATTATAGCACAGGCATGTCTCCCTGCCGTCCTCAGCGGGCGTTGGCGCCCAATGCCTTGTCGTTGGCGCCTGCCGCGCCGACCCTCGCGAGGGCAAGCGCTTCGCGCCACTGCGTCCGGCGCCCCGCACCCCGCCGTTGACGCCTGCAACGCTGCTTTTTGCGGGCGCTGCGCCCCGCTCCCCGCTTGTTTTGTCGGGGGGTGGACGCCCGCCCCGACATCCCCACGCGCCAGGGGCCTCGCCCTTGGACCCCAAGTAGGAAGCCAGTACCATGCTGCCGCTGATCTGCTACCTCGTCTCATCGACGGGCTTGAGCCCTGGCCAAGCGCGGTGACCCACGCCCGCTGGTTGCGCCCTGCACGTTCCGGCGTGCCAACGCCACCCCGCCGCCAAGCTTTCCAGAACCCTGTGTGAGGAGGCGGAGCGGCACAACCGATGCTCGCACACCACCCCGAGCAGAGATCTGCCGCCGGCCGAGGCGGATGGCTCTGCCCGACAATGAGACGGGTACGCCGCTGGGCGGCAGCACAGTACGGCCGTCCTGCTTGGGGGAGGTCCGGAGGGGGCAGCGCCCACTCCGGCGGGGGTGCAGGGGGCAGAGCCCGCCTGCAATCACACGCACCGTCCAAGTGCCGCCCACCGCGCAGGTGATGCCCCGCGGAGGTGCAGGGGGCAGAGCCCGCCTGCATGCACACGCACCGTGTAGGTAGCACAGGCATGGGGGCGACGCCCCGAGACGCCCGGCGGAGCCCAGCGGCGGACTCAACCCGCCGCTGGGCCATCCAAAGGCTCGACGATGGGGCCGGTGGGCGTGTCGCGCACCTGCCAGCCGAGCTCGGCGAGTCGGCGGCGGAGGGCATCGGCGGTGGACCAATCCTGCCGGAGCCGAGCAGCTTGCCGCTCCTCCACGAGCGCGAGCACAGCGGGCGGCGCGCTTGACTCCGCAGCTGCCTGGGCTGCGGCATCGAGCTCGGCCCAGATCTCGGGGGGCAGATCGGCGGCCAGGTCGGGCATGTGGAACGGCCCGAGCTCTCGCAGGGCGATCGTCTCGCCGCGAGCGACCGTCTCCTCATCGGCGCCGCGGGCGATCGTCACCGTGCCGCGGCCAAGCACTTCGGCGAGGCCGGCCTCCAAGTCGAGAAGGAGGGCGGTGTGCTCATCAATGCCGAGCACAACGATCTCGGGCGGGAGCATAGCCCGCAGGCGTTCGTAGCGAGCCCTGCCCATGAAGCAGCGGCTCGTATCGAGCTCGGCGCCGCCCTCGCTGTTGTTCCAGTGGGGCAGAAACACGAGCGTAAGCCCGTAGGGGCCAAGGAGGTCGAGGCCCGGCTGCCAGTGCAGCTCAGCGCCCACCTTGTAGATCTCGTAAACGGGGAGCACGTAGGTGCCGAGGGCGATCACGGCGGCGCTCGCGGCGGCCAGGGCGGCTCCACGGCGGTGACGGGCAACGAGCCGGCGCCAAGCCCGGCTGTCGCGAAGCTGGGCCGCCGCGTAGGTGGGACTGCCGGCGCCCAGGAAGATCAGATCGGCGCTGTAGAGAGGCGCCGTGATCTCCGGATCGTCAGGGCTCTCGGGAGTGCCGTGGCGACGGGCCGGGAGCACCTCGACCTGCGGCTTGCGGGCCCGCAGGCGCTGCCGCATGAACGCAGCGACCTTGCCGGCCACCTGGGCCGAGTTCGGCTGGAATCCGGCGGGGGTCTCCAGGATGGAGATGCGCAGCGGCGTAGGGCCTCGCCGCGCGAGCAACTCGAAGACCGACCCGCCCGCCGGGCTCGTCTCGCCGGAGCCGAGCAGGGCGATCGGCCCGGGCACGGTTGGGCTCATGCGCGGGCTCTTTCGGCGTGGGCGGCCGGCGGTGCGGGGCCGCCATTGACATGGTTGAACAGCTGTTTCTATAATACTCCAACCGGCCCTGAATAGGAATAGCTATCATGTGCTGCCGCACGGGCTTTTTTTGCTGGCGCCCCCGGTTGGGGAGCGGCTTGCTGCGCGCCGCCGCCCCGCGCCCCGGCACAGGAGGGCCGGGTGGGAGGACGTTTGGATCGCGAATGACGCGAAATGCCGCGTTACGAAGTGGCGCGCAGCGCTTAAAACGCGAAACGAAGGCGCGAAACTGAAGACGCTAAACT
>DAOUGF010000634.1:0-3350 GCA_034429295.1 Chloroflexaceae bacterium | reverse complement strand
TGCTGCTCGTCCCCTGCGAGGCGTAGGTGGCCCGCCACAGCCCGAAGAAGACCACCATGAAGAACACGATCGAGACGCTCCGGGCCGCCAGGTCGAGCGGGTAAGCCGCCGCGTTCTGCAGCTGCGTCTTGAAGATGGCCCAGTATTTTGTGAGCTTCCGCCAGCTCATCGCTAGCCCCCCTCCGGTGACAAGGTGAACGCCTTCGCTTCGCTCGAGCAAGGTGAACGCCCTTGCTTCGCTCGGGCAAGGGGACACCTGACGACGCCATTAGGTATATCCTTGTCCCCCCGTCCCCTTGTCACCCTGTCACCCTGTCACCCGACAGCAACAGCCTGCTCCTCGTAGATCGTGCGGATCACCTCCTCCAGCGAGGGGTCGGAGATCGTGATGTCGACGAGCCCGCCGACGGCCGCGAGGTTCGCGATCAGGGCTTCGGCTGGGGTGGCGCGGGTGTCGAAGCGCAGCTTGGCGCCGTAGCGCCCCGCCTTGATCAGCTCGGCGCCCTCCACAGCGAAGTCGGGCGGGAGCGCCTCGGCGTAGCGCACCTCCACCAGCTTCGAGGTGAGGTAGTTTCGCTTGAGCGCCGAAACCTTATCCTGGTAGACGATCTGGCCGTGATTGACGATGATCACCCGCCGGCAGAGGGCCTCGATATCGCCGGCGTCGTGGGAGGTGAGCAGCACGCCCACGCCCTCCAGCTCGCTCATGCGCAGGATGGTGTCGCGCAGGCGCTGCTTGGCCACCACGTCGAGGCCGATCGAGGGCTCGTCGAGCAGCAACAGCCACGGGCGGTGGAGCAGCGAGGCGGCCACCTCGCAGCGCATGCGCTGGCCCAGGCTGAGCTTGCGCACCGGCGTGTTCAGCAGATCCTCGATCTCGAAGGCCTCGGCCAGTAGCTTCACCCGCGCCCGCACCTCGCGGTCGTCCAGTTCGTAGATCTTGCCGAAGAGGTAGAAGGTGTCGATCGCGGGCAGGTGATACCAGAGCTGAGGCCGCTGGCCGAAGACCGTGCCGATCTTGCACGCCAGGGCGCGGCGCTCGCGCCAGGGCACATGGCCGAGCACATTGGCCTCGCCGCCGCTGGGGTGGAGGATGCCGGTGAGGATCTTGATCGTTGTGGACTTGCCGGCGCCGTTCGGCCCGATAAAGCCCAGCAGCTCGCCCGGCTCCATCGTGAAGGAGATCCCGCGCACCGCGGCGACCTCCCTGGTCTCGGGGCGGATGAGAGCCCGCAAGCTCCCGGCAAGGCCAGGGGCCTTCTGGCGGGTGACGAAGGTTTTTTGCAGGTTGCTGACAGTGATGGCCGACATGGGCGCCTCGCTTTCTCGCGCTGGTTGCAGCGAGTGTAGCAGCGCCTCGAGCGGGGCGCTTCGGCCCAATGAACGAAACCCTTTACACTACAAGCCGTACTGCAACTGTGTGCTGCAAATACCTAGCCCACCTCCTCCTGGCGGGCCGGCAGAGCTGGCAGCTCGACAGTAAAGCGGCTGCCCGCGCCGGGCCTGCTCGTCACAAGTATCCGGCCGCCGCTCTGAGTGATGATGCCATAGCAGGTGGCCAGCCCAAGCCCGGTGCCCTTGCCGGGCGGCTTGGTGGTAAAGAACGGCTCGAAGAGTCGCAGCCGCACCGCATCGCTCATCCCGATGCCAGTATCGCTGACTGTGATCTGCACGGTTGGACTTGGCGCGACCTCCCGCTCAGATGCGACAGATGCGTTTGTCGCCTCGATCGTCAACTGGCCGCCCTCGGGCATCGCGTCGCGAGCGTTGATCGCCAAGTTCATCACCACCTGCTCAAGCTGGCCCGGGTCCATCCGCACCGGCCACAGGTCGGGCGCGACCTTGATCGAGAGCGTGATACGATCGCCGATCAGCCGCCGGAGCAACCCGACGGCGCTGTCGAGCACGATGCCGACATCGATGACCCTCGGGGCGATCGGCTGGCGCCTGGCGAAGGCCAGAAGCTGGCTCGTCAGGCGGGCGGCGCGATCGCAGGTGCGCATGATCTCGGTGATCTCCGGCAGGGCGGGGTGCTGCCGGGGCAGGCTCGCGACGGCGAGTTCGGCATAGCCGCCGATCGCCGTCAGCAGATTGTTGAAGTCGTGGGCGACGCTGCCGGCCACCTGGCCCATCGCCTCCATCTTCAGCGCCTGCTGAAGCTTCTCCTCGAGCAGCCGCCGCTCAGTGATGTCGCTCCCAACCAGCACCAGGTAGCGTTCGCCGTCCCGCTCCACAGCTGTGAGCGATAGATCCACCCAGCGCAGCGCGCCGTCGGCGCGCACGACCCGGCAGCTGAGTTGGGCGAAACCCTTATCCAGAGCGCGATCCACCTGCTCGGTTGCAAGCGACCTGTCGTCGGCGCAGAGGCTCTGCAGGCTCGATGTACCGATCAGTGTCGCCGGATCGATACCGAGCACGCGCTGAAACGACGGGCTGGCGTAGAGGTAGCGCCCGCCCAGATCAATGACGGCGATCAGGTTATGGGTATTGTCGGCGATCAGGCGGTAGCGGTCCTCGCTCGCGCGCCGGGCCTCCTCGGCGCGCCGCGCTTCCTCGGCCCGCTGCTCGGCCCGCCCGATGGCCCGGCGCAGGGTAGCGCCGAACCGGTCGATCACCAGCCCAAGCGCAACAGCGGCGACGAGAAAGATCATACAGGTGAGCTGCGGATTGTAGGACGGGCTGGTGATCGGTCGCTTGAGCAGCCCGTGGTGGAGCAGGGCCATGGCGGCGACGCCGAGCACGCTGAGGGCAATACTCGCCCACAACAGGCGGCGATCCCCGGCGAGGCCGGCGATCACGATCGGGATCGCCAGCAGCGTAAAGGCCGCCCGGCTGCTCTCAAGGCCCTCCGGCGCCATCACCCCGATCACCACGCCGGTGCTACAAACCACCGTCAGGTCGAGCGAGGCGAGGAAGTGGCCGCGGCGCAGTAAAAACAGAGCGAGCACGGCGCCCAGGCACATCGTCAGCCCCGAGATGAGGCTCAGCACCGTGTAGATAGGAGGGCCCACACCGAGCGACAGGAGGACGGCGACTACCGCTGCGACAAACAGCACGTACAGGAACCTGCGCAGAAGCAGCGCCTGCTCATGGATGGCCCCGTCGGAGTACGGCGTGGAGGCAAGCCAGCCTCGGAAGCCTTGTAACATACACACGCCTCTGGTTTGGCGATGAGAGCAGAGTGTCCCCTCACCTGCTGCACGCTGCTGCCGGGTCGCACCTTCAGCGAGTGCGCTCATCTCGGCGCTGGCGCCCGGCACATTGTACCGCCCCGCCCGATCTAGCCTGGCACTCGACAGGCCGGCCACGGCTTGGTATGCTCCCGCCACAGACGCCGCCTGCCGCCAGGC
>DAOUGF010000633.1:0-7436 GCA_034429295.1 Chloroflexaceae bacterium | reverse complement strand
GTCAGCTCCTCCAGGCGCGTCACCCGCTCCCGCGTCTCCTGGATCTGCTCCCGCTGCTCCTCCAGTTCCCCGGCGCTGATCGCCTGGTCGAGGGTGTCGAGATCCTCCTGGAGTGTCAGCAGTTCCTCCCTCGTCTGTTCGGCGTCGGCGCTGCCTCCACGGGCGATCAGCGCGCTCACGGCCAGGGCTCCACTCGCCTCCTTCAGGTTTCGCAGCGTCGTCTGGAGCTCGGCCTCGTCGATCTCGCTGCTGCCGGCCTCAACTGCTTCGAGCCGCTCCCGCACATCGGCCAACTGCTCCGACATTGAGCGGGCTTCGCTCTGCACCGAGCCGGCGTTGCTCACCAGGATCTGCCGGTTGAGCTCGGAGATCTCGGCGTAGGCGAGATACTGGATCCACTGCTCGCTGAACGGGTCGATCTCGTTGTAGGTGAACTCCACCGCGGCCTGCTCGCCCCGCAGCACTCGCTCCTCCATATCAGCGGGGAAGATCTGCACCACATCCACCTCGCCGGCCTCCAGCAGTGCCCGCGCCTCGTCGGGGTTGCTCCCCACGCTCACCAGCTGGAAGTTCGCCCCCGTGAGCTCCCGCAGGTAGGCCTCGTCCACGCCGAGCTCCCCCTCGGGCAGCACGATCGCGGCCCGTAGTGTGGGCTGTCCACCCTGGTAGCCCACACCGAAGAGCAGCAGAATGAAGAAGGGGCCGAGCAGCAGGCTGAGCACGAGCCGGGGCTGGCGGCGGATCTCGTTGAACTCCTTGCCGAAGAAGGCGAGGGTGCGGATGAGTGTCTTAAACATGGCCCGCCTCCTCTTCCTGCCGCAGCAAGCTCACCAGCACATCGTCGAAGGGGGGCAGATACTCTTCTGCTGCGCGCACCGTCACCCCCTCCGTCTCGCCGAGCAGGCCGATGATCGCGGGCAGGGCCTCGCCGGCCTCATCCACGGTAAGGAAGAGCGTGCCGGGCTCGCCGCGCACCCGCCGCACATCGCTCACAGCCGGGTGTCGGATGAGCACCTGAGCCGCCAGTCGCACACCTTCCGGCTCCACAATCAGGCGCAGGATCTCGCCGCCCAGAGCGGTCTTGCGCAGCCCATCGGGCGTGTCCACCACCACCAGCCGGCCGTCTCGCATCACGCCCACCAGATCGCAGCCGGCCACCTCGCCCACATACTGCGTCGTCACGAAGAGCGTGCGGCCCTGGTCGCGCAGCTCGCGGAAATGCTGCCAGAACTTGTTGCGCAGCACCGGATCGATCCCTGCGGTCGGCTCGTCGGCGAAGATCAAGGAGGGATCGTGGATGAGGGCGCTGGCCAGCATCAGGCGGCGCTGCATGCCGCCCGAGAGCTCGCGCCCCAGGCGGCGGCGCGCCGGCCCGAGCTCCACGAAATCCAGCAACTGGGACATAACTCGTCGCCGGCCGCGGTAGGGCAGCCCGTAGAGCGAGGCCACAAAGCTCAGGTTCTCCCAAGTCGTGAGATTCGGGTAGAGCGTGAAGAGCTGCGGCACATAGCCGATCCGCTCCCGCAGGCGCCGGTTGGCCCGGCCGGGTCGCTGGCCAAGCACGCGGATCGTGCCTTCCTGAGGGCGGTAGACTCCCGTGCAGAGGCGCACGGTGGTGGTTTTGCCCGATCCGCTCGGGCCGATCAGGCCGAAGATCGTTCCGGCTGGCACTTGGAGGTTCAGCCCCTCCACGCCGGCCTCGTCGCTGAAGCGGAGGGTGACATCCCTCAGCTCGACAAGTGGTTGTTCGATCGACACGGTTGCTCCCCGCTGCATTGAAGAGAGGCGCTCAACGGCGCGCCTCGTTGGCTAAGAAGCAATGGCCGTGCCAGCGTTCTGCGCCAGGATCTGGTATAAATCGTCTGGGCCGGTTCCATACCCGGGAGGTGCGCTATGCGTCCGATGAGCGCCGAGGAGCTGTGGGCGTTTCTGCGCGACGGGGCCCGCACCGCGGTGCTCGCCACCGTGCGCGCCGACGGGCGGCCCCACGCCGCCCCGATCTGGTACGCCGTCGATGGCGAGCAGCTGGTCTTCACCACTTGGCACACGACGGTCAAAGCCGCCAATCTGCGCCGCGATCCGCGCGTCTGCCTGCTAGTAGACGACGAGGCGCCGCCCTTCGCCTTCGTGCAGGTCGAGGGTCTGGCTACTTTGTCTGAGGATCTGGCCGAGCTGCGGCGCTGGGCCGCCCTCATCGGCGGGCGCTACATGGGCGCCGATCAGGCCGAAGCCTACGGTGCGCGCAACGGAGTGCCGGGCGAACTCCTGGTGCGGGTGACGCCCACCCGCATCGTCGCTCAGGCCGAGATTGCGCTCTAGTGCAGGTTCAGGCGACCTTGTCGGGTCGCCTGGCTTTCTGGTTTTCTGAGGCTCTACATCGCTGTACGGACTACTGACTACCGACTCCACCGGCCCGGACTAGCGGACGCCTGAGCCTACGAGGAGGGATCAGCGATGCAGACTGAGGATCGGGCCGCCCTACGGGCCCTGGTGCATGGCCGCCGGCAGGCGGCCCTCGGTACGCTCGACGCCACGGGACCCTTTGTCTCGATGGTGCTCTACGCGCTGGAGCCGCGCAGCGGCGCCGCCCCGGCCCTGCTCATCCATGTGAGCCGGCTCTCGCCCCACACCCGCCAGCTGCTCGCCGATCCGCGGGCCTCCCTGCTGATCGCCCTGCCGGATGTAGGCGAGGGCGACCCCCAAGCCCTCGCCCGCGTCACCATACGCTGCCTGGCGACAGCTCTCTACCCCGATGCCCCCGGTTACGCCGAAGCGCGGGCGGCTTACCTCGCCCGCCTGCCGCAGCAGGAGCATCTCTTCGAATTCCCCGACTTCCTGCTCTTCCGGCTGGAGCCCTTGGAGGCCCGCTACATCGGCGGCTTCGCCAAGGCCTTCGCCCTCAACGCCCAGCAGCTCGCCGAGGCACTCGCCTGAGCGAGCCGCAGCTCAGTCGATGACGGTGCCCCGCCCCGCGAGCGCGGCGCTCACGCAACCGGCCACGCGCCCGTCGCCGAGCACCACCCGGCCCACGCCGCCTGTCAGGGCCTCCTGTGCGCCGAGGAGCTTCTTCTTCATGCGGCCCTCGGCGAAGGGCAGGAACGCCTCAAGCTCGGCGCGGGGGATATGGGTGATCAGCGAGCGCTCGTCGGGGAAGCTGCGCAGCAGGCCGGGCACGTTGGAGAGCAGCAGCAGCGTCTCGGCGCCCAAGGCCGCCGCGATCGCCGCCGCCGCTCGGTCGCCATCCACGTTGAGCGCCTCGCCCGCCTCGGAGCAGCCCAACGGCGCCACCACCGGCAGGTAGCCGCTGGCCAGCAGCGTCTGCAGCAGCCCCGCGTTCACCCGATCGACCGTGCCCGTCCAGTCGTCCCGCAGCAGCCGTTGGCGCCCGGCCTCGACCACGCGGATCGTCGCTTTGCGCCTGCCTTCGAGCAGCCGCCCGTCGAGCCCGCTCAGCCCCAAGGCGTTGCAGCCACGGGCCTGCAGGCGCTCGACCAGGCTCTTGTTCACCAGGCCGCCGGCGGCCATCATGAACAGCTCCAGGGTGCGCCGGTCGGTGTAGCGGCTGGTGTAGCCGCTCGGCGAAGTGACGAAGCGCGGCGGGTGGCCGGTGGCCTCCCCCAGGCGGTTCGTCTCGTCTGAGCCGCCGTGCACGAGGACGAAGCTCTCACCCGCCGCGTGGCGCGCCGCCAGGTCATCGCAGAGGGCGTCGTAGTTATTGCCGGCGCTACCGCCGATCTTGATCACATGCATCGGCTCTCATCCAGTTCTTAGAATTGTATGGTACATATGGGGCAACTGAGAACTGCCCCCGATGATAGTCGAGGAACCCCGGAATGTCCATGCCAGGTTGGGCGCGACGCGCGACCGTGACGCTCATGCCCTTGCTCGCCCTACTCCTCTCCGGCTGCACTGTGGCCGCCGTCGCGTCGGCGCCGCTCCCCACCGCAACACCGCGGGCTCCCACGGCTACCGTCGCGGTCGTTGCCATGGCCGCCGCCGCTGCTACACCCCCCGCTAAGCCCACCTTCCAGTCCGTTACCGCGGTTCCGCCGCCGCCCAGCCCAACGGCCCCGGCGCCCACCGCTACCGCCGACCCGTCGGCCGCCCCCACCGCCATCCCCACTCCCAGCCCTCGCCCACCCGGCACCCCGCCACGGGTTGGCCTGCAGGTGGGCCACCTCCGCTCCAACGAGCTGCCTGATGAACTGGCGCGCCTGCGTAACTCCACCGGCACCCGCTGGGGAGACGTCACCGAGGCGGACCTGAACCTCGATATTGTGAACCGGATCAAGCCGCTGCTCGAGGCCCAAGGCGCGGTCGTGGATGTGATCCCTGCCACGGTGCCGATCGCCTACGATGCCGACGCCTTCGTCGCCATCCACGCCGACGGCTCGGCAAGCGCGGCCGCCCGCGGCTGGAAGCTCGCCACCCCCTGGCGCACCTCCGAGGCCTCCCGCGCCCTGATGAACGCCGTGGCCGCCGCTTACGGCCCCGCCACTGGCCTGCCCGAGGATGTCGGCGGCGTGACGGTGAATATGAAGGGCTACTACGCCTTCAACTACCGCCGCCACCAGCATGCGATCGCCCGCACCACCCCCGCGATCATCGTCGAGATGGGCTTTATGACCAACGCCGCCGATCGGAGTGTGCTCTTCGGCCAGCCCGACCGGGTGGCCAGAGGCATCGCCGACGGGATCATGGCCTATCTCAACACCCGCGACCCAAACAACGGCGCTGCCTTACTGCCGCCCGAGTTCTCAACGCTGCGCACCGCGCCCGGCGGCGCCGCTCTCCGGGCCGCCCCGCGGGACGATGCTCGCCTCCTCGCCACCCTCGAGGGCGACGCCAGCCTCTTCCCGTACGACAAGGTCGAGGGTTGGTATCAGGTCTTCGTCCGCGGGCAGTCACGGATGCAGGGCTGGGTGCGCGAGGATCAGGTGATCGTCACCAACGAACAGCCCACCTTCCCGACAGCTTCGACGAATCCGTAGCGGGGGCGTGAGGAGAGCCGCTTCTGCTCTCCTCACGACCCTACTCCGCAACCAGCGGCGCCCAGAGCGCCTGCACGTTCAGGTCTACCCGCGGGACCGTGAGCGGGTCGCCCAATAAGGCGAAGGTGCCGATGCTCTCCTGGCAGCAGCTCTCGGCGGTAAACAGCTCCAGGTAGCCGGCCATCGTCAGCGCGCCCAGGTTGGCCTGCCCTGGCGCGGCCCAGAGCGCCCGGTAGAAGCCGCGCTGCAGCGCCTCGTGGCCGAACAGCACCCCGAGCCCAGTGGAGCTCCAGGCCGCGATCGCGCCGCCGTCGGGCCTGGCCACCAGGCGCTCGTCGATCACCGTGCCGCTGAAGGTAGGGAACTGAAACGCGCCGGTGAGGCAGGTCATGCTCAGCACCACCGGCAGCCAGGAGCCGTTGCGCAGCTCGTCCACCCCGTAGAGCCCGAGCAGATGCTGTTTGTCCGTCGGCGCGCCCGGCTGGAGCGGCGGCCCCGTGTAGGCCCACTGGAACTGCTGCCCGTGCCCAATGTATGTTAGCAGCGCGGCTCCGGCGTCGAAGGCGCCCATCGAGCGAGCGAGTGCCCGCAGCGGGTCGGCCTCGCGGTACGGATCGCCCGGCGCCGCAGCCGGGTCGTAGTAGGCCCGCGCGATCCGCGCCCCGGCCGGCTGGAGCGCGACGCTCGCCTCGGCCACCTCTGGGAAGTTGCCGCTCAGGTCGGGGTTGTCGGCCACAAAAGCCACCGTGGCGCGCCAGAGCCCCGGCGACTTGCTGCGCTCGTAGGCGAGAATCTTCGCCACCAGCGCCTCGAGCTCCGTCGCACTCTTCGCCGGAATGCGCCCTACCGCCAGGTCGGGTAGCCCGTCGGCCAGTGGGTCGGCGCCGTCGAGCCGCCCGTAGCAGGTCTCGCAGGCCGTCTCGCCCAGCCATGGGTCAGCTGGCGCCAGGTACGGCGGCACCAGGGTCGGGTTGCCGTGCCCCAGATAGTCCCGCGGGTCGGAGCTCCCGTCGCCCACCAGCGTCACCGAGGTTGGCGCCACCGCCCAGGTCTCGGCGGCGTAGCGCAGGAAGCTGCGGATCGCCTCAGGGTCGATCTCCCCGCCGCTCCAGGCATCGTAGATCGCCTCGGTCGGCACGGCCGCCACCCGCAGCCCTTGGGCTCGCCGGTGTTCCAGCAGCGGGCCGAGCTGCTCCAGCAGCGCGCCCGGCCCGATGTAGAGCGCCTCAGCGTTCAGGGGGCGGCTCAAGTCGGTTGGCGTGTGGGCGACGATGGCCGGTCTGTGCAGGGTCCCTGGTCCGGCTACCACGTACTCCCGCGGCGCCGGCCCGCCATCCTCGAAGCTGGCCCCGGCAAAGGTGATCCGCACCGGGCGCGCCGGGTCGCTCACGTCGTAGACGGCTGCGCCGGCGGGGAGCTCCGCCAGCCGGTACGTCGCCGGTCCCGTCCGGCCGACGAAGCGCGCTCCGTGCCCGCCCAGCTCCAGCTTCACCGGCAGCTCCCAGGCTACCTCGTCAACAAGCACGGCGTCTGCCGCGGGCCCCGGCAACAGCGTAATCTCTGCCTGCTCGCCGCGGGCCGCGAAGCTCAGGCGGGCCGACCAGGCTCCCCGGCCGGACCATGTGTAGCCTGCGGTGGCTCCCGCGAGCTTGACCTGCAGCGCGTGGGCGCCCGCCACAACACTGTCGCCGCTCACCGTCAAGACCGCCGGGCCGGGGCTGGCGGGGAGCGCCGTCTTGATGGTTGCCGTCACACTCGCTGGCTCGCCGCCGTCGTTGGCCGGAGCTGTGCGCAGATCGGCGCTGAAGAAATGGTCGCCGTCGGGCCCGGTCTGCCGCGACTCGTAGAACTTGGGGTTGCGCCAGACGCCCCGCTCGATCGCCGTCGTGACCTCCGGGGCGCCCTTCGGCCTCCCGTCGCGGGATTCGATCCGCAGGCCGGCCTTATCGCCCAACGTGAGCCAGTACACCCCTGTGCTGTTCCAGCGATCGCCCGGTTCGGCATAGAAACGCAGGCCGGCCAGCGTGGCGCCGGAGCGCACTTCCTCAAGGGGAAGCTCCACACCACGATGCCGGAGTTGGAGCCGCGAGCTGTCGATCCGCCCGAGGTCGAGGCCGACGGCTGCCAAGGTCGCTGCGTCCAACCACTGCACCCCTGCCTCGGCCACGTGAAGCTTCCACGCCTGGCGGGCTGCCGTCGGGTCGGGCGCGGGCGCGCCTGTGGCGAAGGGCGTCGTGTCGAGGGCTGTGAGCGCTTCCGGTGCGAACGGCCGCGCGCCTGGCGCGATCGCCTGCGCCAGCTCGGCGGGTGTTGCGGGGGCGCCCGGGGCGCCGGCGCGCACAGCGTAGACGCCCACCCGCAGCCCGCGCAGCCGCGCCTCTCGCAGCAGCGTTACCGGAGCGTTGGGGAGCGCCGGCGTGCCGAAGCCGGGGAGCGGCTCGTAGC
>DAOUGF010000632.1:0-3329 GCA_034429295.1 Chloroflexaceae bacterium | reverse complement strand
CTCGATCGTGCCGTCGGTGAACTCGATCAGGTGCCGGGTGTGGTCGGTGAGGGTGAGGTACTGTTCCTCGGTCCACAGCCCCTGGAGTGGGCGCAGGTTGACGCTCAGGCCGTCGCACTCCCGCACCAGCCTGAGCTCGGTGTCGCGCCGGTCGATGGCCACCTGTCACCTCGTGCTATTGTCTCAAGGACCAGTCTCATTGCCTCGACTGGGCCAGTGCTGTTGCCCTGGCTTCGATTATAGCATCCGCCCTGGGGTCACTGCCGCCGGCCCTGAGCGCCAGCCCTAGCCCGAAGGCCAACGCTCAGGTCTGCTATACTCCCGAGGAATCCAGCGCTGGATTGTCCGGCGGACCTCGCGAACCAAAGGGGGATCAACCATGGCGCCCTGGCAGACAGGCACGGTCGAGGCGAACGGGGTCAGGCTGTTCTACACCCGAACCGGCGGCGAGCTCCCGCCACTCCTGCTCGCCCACGGCTTCTCCGACGACGGCCCCTGCTGGACGCCAATCGCCGAGGCGCTGGCGCCCGACCACGACCTGATCATGGTTGATGCCCGCGGCCATGGCCGCTCGGAGAGCCCGCGCCAGCCCTTCACCCCAGTGGACATGGCGGCCGACCTCGCCGCCGTTGCCCGCGCCCTCGGCCTGCGCCGCCCCGCCGTGCTCGGCCACTCGATGGGCGCGGTCACGACTCTGGCCCTTGCATCAGCTTACCCCGACCTGCCGAGCGCGATCCTGCTGGAGGACCCGCCGCCCTGGTGGGATGCGAAGCAGGCCGCGCAGGCCGATCCAAACTGGCGTGAGCAGCAGCGGCGCCGGCTCGAGGGGTTTAAGGCCTTCACCCGCGAGCAGCTTATCGCCATGCAGCGGGAGGCCATGCCGCGCTGGGCTGAGGGCGAGTTGCCATACTGGGCCGAGGCGAAGCTGCGCTTCAGCCTCGACCTGCGCCTGCTACAGCCCGGCCCGCCGCCCGGCTGGCCGGCGGCCCTCAGCAAGATCACCTGCCCGGCGCTGCTGATCACCGCCGACCCGACTCAGGGCGCGCTGGTCTACCCTGCCCAGGCCGCGGCGCTGGCGGCCCTTCTGCCCCAGCTCCAGGTGCACCACATCGCCGACGCCGGCCACAGTATCAGGCGCGAGCAGCCCGCCCGCTACATCGAGATTGTCCGCGCCTTCCTGGCCGAGCATGGCCCCGCGCGCTCGTGAGGGGTTTTTACCCAGCTGCCCCTGGCATGAACCGATCGCCCGCATCCCAGCGCCGTGTGATCACCGGGGGTGAGCCGGCACGCAGGGCGGCCGCGAGGTTCGCCCAGCACCAGGCCACCGCCGCGCCGTGGTCGTCCACCGGCTCACCGCTGAGACGCCGCTCGCGGAGATCCTTGACTGTTGTCACCGCCAGGCCGAGGAGCTCGGCGAGCGGCTCCACCGTCGTCTGCACTGCGCGGCGCGCCGTGCTGGCGTAGATAGCCCTGATCGACTCACCGCGCAGGAGCGCCGCCACATGCGAAGCAGCGGCGCGCCCTCGGCTGAGAGCGACCAGCCCGTCGAAGGGCCGGCCGCGGAGGGCCGCCTGCACGAGCTCCGATCTGGACCGCTGCTCGAGGTCGACCGTCGAGCCAGAATTAGGGGTAGGATATTGATAGGCGAGCGATGGCAGAGCAGAAAAAGCGGTTTACCTCGCAGGAGATCAACCCTATCGTAAACCGGATTGTCAGAAAGCGTCTACCCTTATACTGCTGCAACCACCCGCAGCCCCAGCTTGTCAAAGGCCCAGACAATCGCCGCCTGAAGGTTAACTAGCGTGTTCAGGGTACGGAAGTCAACGCCAAGCTGCACTATTGTTTGCGCCATCTCCACACCTATCCCTACCAATGCCACCTCACAGCCGAGCAGCCTGCTTGCCTGAGCCGACTGGACCAGGTACTGCGCCACTTGCGTGTCAACAATCGGTACCCCTGTAATGTCGATGATCACGCACTCTGCCTTGCGCTCCGCGATGGACGTGAGCAGGCCCTCCATGATCCGCGTGGCCCGCTGGCTGTCGATGGTTCCCACCACCGGCATGGCGAGTATCCCCTCCCAGACCTGCACCACCGGGGTGGAGAGTGACTCGATCATTGTGCGTTGGCTATCGATCTGGCTGGCGGCCAGCTCAATCTCCTTGCCCTGAGCGATCTCGCGGGTCACATCGCGGAGCACCGCGAGGAGGTGAGTTACCGTCCCCGAGTCGTCGCGGATCGGTGCGTAGATCGCCTCGATCCAGCGCTCTTCGGTCAAATGCTCCTCGATCCCACTCAGGCGCCCGATGATGGGATGGGGCGGGGTGATAACCGTCTCGCCGTTCATCACCCGCTGGTGGCGCTCGACGCTCCCTGCAGCCACCAGCTGCGGGTCAGTGAGCATGTTGAACTTGCCGATCCACTGTTCCGGATCCATGCCGAACAGAACGGCCTGTGCCTTATTGATGGCAACCTGGAGGCCGTTGCGGTCGTAGACACTCATCGCGATCGGGCTCTGATCGAAGAGGCTGAGCGGCAGCGCTGCCCCGAGATGCTTGTACAGGTCATTGGTGGTCATCGAGCCTTTTCCTCTACTTCCGAGGGTATGGATGATCGAGTGAGGCAGCCACTGGTCAATCATTCCCCAATCGTAGAACTCCACTCGTTCATCGAGGCCCCTCGTTTTAGAGGCTATGATCGACCAGCACGCAGGACGAAAGCTGGGCTAGGGTATTTGTCCGTGTTTGAGTATAACTATTCCAATTACCAGACTATTTCCCTTGCTGATGCGGCCGGCGCGCTCCTCATCGAAGTCGGTGGCGTCGACCACGCCGGCGCCCCCTTGGCTGCCTCCTACGCCGATGGGGTAGGTTGGTTCCATGTAGCCAAGTGAACGGGCACGAGCGGATTGTAGCGGGAGGACGTGGAATGACGGATGGCGCCCTGATGCGGAGAAAAATAGGCGTAGACACGAGCAAACGCCTCCTGGTCTGACTGTGGATCAGGAAGATGTGGGAATGCTCAGCTCACCTCTGCTGCGGATCAGGTGGAAGAAACGGCTGAGCCCACTCGGCGGCCCTCAACAGCTCACCCCAGCTCGCATGCGCCTCGCCAAGGCCAGCCGCGCTGCCCTCGCCTTGAGCGAGGCTGTTAGGAGGATCACCTCGCGGAGCGACCCGCCGATCAGGTTCGCCGCGGCCGGGGGACCGACCGCCATCAGGCTGACGTGGAAGGCGTGGATCAGCTGGTCGATGCAGAGCATCTTCGCACGGGCGGACGACGGCTGGGGGAACTCGCGGTGGTAGAGCTCGAACTGCTCGACGGCGTTG
>DAOUGF010000631.1:0-4889 GCA_034429295.1 Chloroflexaceae bacterium | reverse complement strand
ATGCGGGCGGGCTCTGCCCCCCGCGCCCCCCGGCAAAGGTGCAAGCGCTTCGCGCCACTTCGTTCAGCGCCCCTCTGCACACCCCCAAGCAGGACGGCCGTACTGTGCTGCCGCCCGGCGGCGTACCCAACCCATCGACGGGCAGAGCCATCCGCCTCGGCCGGTGGCAGATCTACGCTCGGGGTGGTATGCAAGCATCGGTTGTGCCGCCCGCTTCCTCACACCGGGTTCTGGAAAGTATAGCGCCGGCACGCCGGAACAGGCAGGGCGCAGCCAGCGGGCGAGGGCCACCGCGCTTGGCCAGAGCTCAAGCCCGTCGATGGGACGAGGTAGCAGATCGGCGCTGGCACGGCACTGGCCTCCGACTTGGGGTCCAGGGGCGAGGCCCCTGGCGCGGGGGGTGTCGGGGGGCGCGCGTCCGCCCCCTGACAAATCAAGCGGGGCGCGAGCCCTCGCAGCTGCCGTGGGCAGCCTGCCCACCTCCCTGGCGGGCCCGGGGCGGCAGCACCCGCTCACTTTGCACTCGCCCTGGTTGCGCAAAGTTGCCTCTTGTGAACTTACCCAACAACTGCTACACTGTTGTTGGGTAAGTTTCCCCACTCCGTTTCCCCTATCCCTGTGCAGCGCTGCCGGGAGCAAAGGAAGTGAGCGCCCGCCCATGTCCTGGAAAACGCCGTTGGTCGAGGCAGGCGTGCTAATGGAGCCAGCCTGTGCCAACCCTATCGCCGTGGACTCCAGCGAGTGGTTCGCCTGGGTGGCCGATGACCGCAATTGCAGCTTCCATTTCCGCCACCCGGATGGGGAGTTCACCGCCCGCAAGGAGCGGAAGCAGCGAGGCCGGGCCTACTGGGTGGCCTACCGGCAGTTCCAGAACAAACTTTATAAGCGCTATCTCGGCAAGCCGGACGCCCTAACAGCAGCCCATCTCGCCGCGGTGGCCGCGGAGATCAAGGAGGCCTGCCCGACAATGGGCGCGCACTGCAACGGAGACGCATCAAGCGCCTGAGCCCGAAACCCTCCAGACTCTATGCAGGTGGCAGGGGCGCAGCAACGGAACATAAGGAGGTATGGGTGCTTCATAGCCTGCCCCTGCTGATCAATTTCACGATCGCGTTGTTCGCTGCGTTCGCCGGGGGTTACATCGCCCGCAAGCTCGGTCTACCCGCCCTGGTGGGTTATCTGCTCGCCGGCCTGGCGATCGGCCCCTTTACGCCAGGCTTCGTCGGCGACGGCGAGACGATCAGCCAGCTCGCCGAGATGGGCGTGATCTTCCTCCTGTTCGGCGTGGGCCTGCACTTCTCGCTGAACGATCTCTGGGCGGTGCGGCGGATCGCCATCCCCGGCGCGGTGCTGCAGATGCTGATCGCCACCGGGCTCGGCCTGGCGCTCACGCAGTTCTGGGGCTGGTCGCTCGGCGCGGGACTGGTGCTGGGCTTCGCGATCTCGATCGCCAGCACGGTGGTGCTGCTGCGAGGCCTGGTGGACAACGGCCTGCTGAGCAGCTCTCACGGCCAGGTGGCGGTGGGCTGGCTGGTGCTTGAAGATCTAGCCACGATCGCCATCTTGGTGCTGCTGCCGGTGCTCCTCGGCAACTCTGGCAACCCGGTGCAGGCGATCAGCCTAGCGCTGTTCCAGACGGCGCTGTTCGTCGGGCTGATGCTCTTCGTGGGCGCGCGGGTGATGCCTTGGCTGCTCACCAGGATCGCCTCCACGCGCTCGCGGGAGCTGTTCCTGCTGGCGGTGGTGGTGCTTGCGCTGGGCACGGCCTTGGGCGCCGCCAGGCTGTTCGGCGTCTCACTGGCCCTCGGCGCCTTCCTGGCCGGCGTGGTGATCGGCGAGTCGGATGTGAGCCAGCAAGTGGGCGCCGAGGTGCTGCCCTTCCGCGACATCTTCGCGGTGCTGTTCTTCGTCTCGGTGGGTATGCTGGTGAACCCGATGACGCTGATCAGCAACGCAGGGCAGGTGCTGGCGCTCACCGCGATGGTGGTGGTCGGCAAGTCGCTGCTCACCCTGCTGATGGGAGCGCTACTACCGGCCTCCGGCCGCACGATGCTGGTGGTGGCGGTGGGCCTAAGCCAGATCGGCGAGTTCTCCTTTATCGTCGGGGAGGCGGGCCTGAGCCTGGGCGTGCTGACCCATGAGCAGTACGGGCTGATCCTGGCCGCCTCGCTGCTGGCGATCGTGATAAACCCGCTGCTCTTCCGCGCTCTGCCGCTGATCGAGGGCCTGCTCAAGAGGCGCCTGCCCGGCTTCTGGCGGCTGCTGGAGAAAGGCGGCCCGACGCCGGAGCCGCTGAGCCACGGGATGAGCGGGCATGTGGTGGTGGTGGGCTACGGGCGGGTTGGCGAGCATATCGTGAGTGTGCTGGAGCGGCTGGGCGTGCCGCGCCTGGTGGTGGAGCAGGACGCGGCGCGGGCGAGCGAGTTCCAGCAGCGGGGCATCCCGACGCTCTTCGGCGACGCCTCCAACTCCGAGATCCTCAGCCACGCCGGGCTGGAGCGCGCCCGCGCCCTGGTCGTGACGATGCCGGACGAGACTGCTACCGAGCTGGTGGTCATCGCCGCCCACCGCTGGGTGCCGGATCTGCCGATCATCGCGCGAGCCGCCACCAGCGCAGGGGTGCGCCGGCTGCTCGACCACGGCGCCCGCGATGTGATCCACCCTGAGCTGGAGGGCGGGCTCGAGATTGTGCGCCACACGCTGCTGGCGCTCAAATACCCGCTGCTGCAGGTAGAGCAGTATATCGACGCGGTGCGCCACGACGCCTACGACACGGCGATCAGTACCCACGAAGAGCATCTGATGTTCGACCAGCTGATGAGCGCGCTGCGGAGCATGGCGCTGGCCTGGCACGAGGTGCCGGACGACAGCCCGCTGGTGGGGCGCACGCTGGCGTCGGCGAACCTGCGGGCGCTCACCGGAGCCTCGGTGATCGCGATCGTCCGCGACCAGCGGGTGATCGCCAATCCGAAGTCGAGCACGATCTTCGCCGCCGGCGATCAGATCGGGTTGATCGGCGAAGCTGAGCAGGTGGCAGCCGCGGCCGAGCTGATCGCGCCCGGACGCCTCAGCGTGCCAGGGCATCTCGAGCTGGGATTGAGCGCATGAGTTAGAGAAGGGATCAAGCATGGGCATCGCAGCTGATATCGCGCTCATTCTGATGGCAGCCCTGTTGGGCGGCTTCGCAGCCCAGCGCCTGGGCCAGCCCTTGCTCCTCGGCTATATCGTCGCCGGCATCCTGGTGGGCCCCTACACCGGCGGGCCGACGGTGGTGGAGATCCACGAGATCGAGCTGCTGGCTGAGATCGGTGTCGCCCTGCTGCTCTTCGCCCTCGGCCTCGAGTTCAACCTCAAGAAGCTCGCCCGCGTGAAGTGGGTGGCCTTCATCGGCACCCTGATCCAGATCCTGCTGGCCGGCGTCCTCGGCTGGGGGCTCGGCCGGCTGCTCGGCTGGCCTTCGTACAGCGCCCTCTGGCTCGGCGCCCTCGTGTCGCTTTCCAGCACCATGGTGCTGCTCAGGACCATGATGGCGCAGGGCACGCTCGGCACCCTGGCCAGCCGGGTGATGATCGGCATGCTGATCGTGCAGGACCTGGCGGTGGTGCCGATGATGATCGTGCTGCCGGAGCTGGGCAATCTGCGGGAGGGGCTGCCGCAGCTGAGCTTCGCGGTGCTGCGGGCCGGCCTCTTCCTGGCGGCGATGGTGGTCGTCGGCACCAGGGTGATCCCCTTCCTGCTGAAGCAGATCGCCGGCTGGAACTCGCGGGAGCTGTTCCTGATCACGATCATGGCGATCGGGTTGGGAGTGGGCTACGCCACCTATCTCGCCGGGCTCTCCTTCGCCTTCGGCGCCTTCGTGGCCGGGATGGTGCTCAGCGAGTCGGATTATAGCCACCAGGCGCTGAGCGATATCGTGCCGCTGCGAGACATCTTCAGCATGCTGTTCTTCGTCTCGGTGGGCATGCTGCTCAACCCGCGCTTCCTGCTGGAGCACCTGGGGCCGATCCTGCTGCTGGTGGGCGCGGTGAGCGTAGGGAAGGCGCTGATCTTCACCGGGCTGGTGCGGGCTTTCGGCTATCGGGGCGAGGTGCCGATCGCGGTGGGCCTAGGGCTCTTCCAGATCGGCGAGTTCGCCTTTGTACTGGCCAGGGTAGGGCTCAGCGCCGGCGCCCTCACCGGCGAACAGTACAACCTGGTGCTGGCCACGGCCCTGATCACCATGCTGGTGACGCCGGCCGCCAGCCGCCTGAGCGGGCCAGCATACGCTCTGCTGCGCCGTTGGCGCGCCCAGCCGCCAATAACGCCCCCGCCACTCACCGAGGGAGAGCTGACAGGGCATATCATCATCGCGGGCTACGGGCGAGTTGGCCGCTACACCGCCGATCTGCTGGCGCGCCTGGGGCTGCCGTACGTGATACTGGAACGAGATCAGGGCCGCATCGAGCAGCTGAAAGCCACCGGGGTGCCGGTGATCTTCGGCGACGCGGCCAGCCCGGTCGTGCTCGAGGCGGCGGGAGTGCATCACGCCAGGCTGCTGCTGGTGGCCGTGCCGGCGGCGATCGACGTCGAGCTGATCGCGCGGCAGGCCAGGGCGTTGAACCCGGGGCTGCATATTGTGGCCCGCGCCACCCAACTGGGGCAGCTCGACGTGCTGCGGGAGCTCGGCATCCACGAGGTGGTGCAGCCGGAGTTCGAGGCCGGACTCGAGATGATGCGCCAGGCACTGCTGCACTTCGACATGCCGGCCGCGGAGATCGAGCGCCTCAGCGACTCGGTGCGCGCCGAGTACTACCGCCCGATCGAGGCCCTCAACGCCGACGCCGCGGTGCTGCGGCAGCTGCGGCGCGTGCGCCGGGCGCTGGAGATCGGCTGGTATACTGTGAGTGAGG
>DAOUGF010000630.1:0-5670 GCA_034429295.1 Chloroflexaceae bacterium | reverse complement strand
GCCACTGCCGGTAGCTTCCCGGGCGATCTCAACTGGCTTCGGCAGGGCGGCGGCGAAACGCCCGAGCAATACATCTCCTGCCATTACTACATCCGCAAGAGCGGCGAAATCCTCCAGTTGGTACGCGATGAGGATACTGCCTACCACTGCGGCGTTTCATCGTGGACTGTGGATGGCCAGCTGATCAGCGGCTCGCGCGCGAATGTCGCTCGCCTTAACTGGCTCTCGATCGGGGTGGAGCTGGAGAACCTCAACGACGGGCGCGACCCCTACCCGGCAGCTCAGGTTGACGCGGCGGTCGCGCTGTTCCGCTACCTGGCGCCGGCCTACGCCATTCCGCGCGCCCAGGTCGTCAGGCATCTCGACATCGCGCCGAGGCGCAAGACCGACCCGGCGGCGTTCCCCTGGGCGAGCTTCCGCGAGCGGGTGTTCGTAGCACCCGCAGCGCCCCGCGCCCCCATCCTCGGCGGCCCCAGCGTGCCAGCCACCACTCTGATCGCCTACCTGGACCCCCGCACCCCACATCTGAGCTGGCAGCAGCGACAGAGCATTGTCTGCGCCTACACCTTCCTCGGCGCCTACACCAGCGTTGGCAACCTTCGTCCCTTCGCGCAGGCCATCAAGGAGGCCAGCGAGCGCGACGCGGGCGGCATCTACCGTCCATTCAACAGCCGGCGCTTCCTCGAGAACTACAACCCGGCGGGCTTGGGCGCCACGAACGACGGCGCCGAGGGGGCCAGGTTCGCCACGATTGAGGCGGGCATCGCCGCCCAGTACGCGCACCTGCTCTGCTACGCCGCCCGCCCGGAGGAGCTGTCGCCGGAACTCTACAACCTCTCGCTTTCCAGCCCGCGCCGCGCCGCGCTGCAGGGGGCGCACGGCCTCGGCAGCGCCCCGACCTGGCCCGACCTCAACGGCAAGTGGGCCGTGCCGGGGCCGACCTACGGCGAGGACATCCTGCGGCTGTCCGATGAGATCGAGCGGGCGGGGCAGTGAGCCGTGTATGAGCGAGCAGCCGCCACGCTCGGTGCTCGACATGAGCGGTGGGCAAGCCGGGGACGTGAGCGCGAGCCAGGTGGCGAGCAGCATCACGAACGCCGGCGCGAGCCCGGATCGGGTACTGGCGCTCCTGGAGCAGTACCTGCTCGCGGCCGGCCGCGAGCACACGGAGGCGATCACCGACCTGCGCGGCGAGCTGACCATCCTCTCCGACGCGCTGCGCGGGCTCCGCGAGACCGTCAACTGGCTGGGCCGCGAGCTGGACCGCTCACGGGAGGCCGAGGCGCAGCGCCTGCTGGCCGAGCACAGCGAGCGCAAGCGGCGCCAGCGCGACCTCAACCTCTGGCTGGCCGTGCTCACCGCGGCCGCCGTGCTGATGACCGCCGGCTGGCTCTATCTGCTCTGGAGGCTCTGGCCGACGCTGACCGCCGCGGCGCTTGCGGCGTGGGGGACGCCATGGCCCTGACCTCGACCGAATTTTGGCTGAGACGCCCGCACGGCGCCGGGCGAGCGATCCTGTTGAAGAAGGCCATGCATGACCGACGAGATACGCGAGCAAGCTCTGGATCAACCGCTCGTGCAGGCGATCGACGCTTATTTCGAGGCCCGCGAGCGGTTCGGGCGCGCGTTGATCACTGCCGACCTGGATGCGATGGTTGCTGCGGCTCGTGCCGAGCGGGATGCGCTCGGCACCTGGCTGGCCCAGCTGATCAATCTGATCGACGGTCGTACAGCATCACTACTGGCCGAAACGCTAACCCGGCTTCTGATCGTGGAGCAAGCGCTCGGCCTTGCGCACCGGCCGCAGCCTGAGGATCCGCCCGGATGAACGCTTATGCTCTCCTTCTTGCCTTCTTGCTGCTGCTCGCCTCGGTTGCGTGGCCCGCGCCGGTGCTGGCGGTGCCGCGCCTCGACAGCGAGTATGTCGGTTGGCCGGTGGAGGCCATCCGCTACGCAACGCCTGTCGATGGCCACTACATGCTGATCGCCCACGATCCCATCGCGGGCGACCGGCTCTACGCCTCGTGGGAGTTGGAGGCGGGCCTCACGGCCACCACGATGCTCCCGCCGCGACGCCACGAGCGACCGGGGACGAGCTACCATATTCAGGTGATGGAGGATGCCTACCGCTCAATGATCCTTTTAGAGACCGTCAGGTATCAGCGGCAGCAGGTGCTGTTTTTGGGGATGGTTAGGTCGTAATGCCAGCATCAAAGATCAGTCCACGTAAACGGGCTGCAGCCCTGGCGGATCTTCAGGCGGGAGAACAACCTGCTGTCGTTGCGGCCCGACACAAGATCGATCCTGATGTCGTTCGCCAGTGGAAAGCTCGTTATGTCACAGCTGATGTCACACATGTCACGCCCGCAAAGCCCGTCGTAAAGCCGTCCATCGAAGTACAAAAGCGCACGATCGGAGAGCTTGTCCTTGACCTACTCGCCGCAAAACTCGAAGCGTCGGCCGCTATCGCCAGGGCAGCTAGCGATCCCGCATGGCTCGAACGGCAATCGCCCGCCGAGTTGGCAGCGCTTGGCCAGTGGCTTGACAGTACCGCGTTTGCCATCGGCGACCGGCTGGCCGGCTCCACGCCCGACACCGACGGCAGCACCGACGCCTGACGCCATCCCCGATCCTCTCACGTGGGCACGCCAGGACGCGACACTGGTACATCCTACGCGGGGACGCTTGGCGTTCGAGCCCTATCCGTACCAGGTTGCCTTTCTTGCGGCGCATCGGGCGCCGCGGCGGATTGTGCTTAAGGCGCGGCAGATCGGTTTTAGCCAGGTCTTTGCTATCGAAGCGCTCTATTACGCCATCCATCAGCCCGAGATCACCATTCTGTTGGTCTCGCGCTCGCAGGACCTCGCTGTGAACCTGTTGCGCTATTGTTACCAGGCCTATAACAATCTTCGTAAAGCCCCACCACTTGTTAAGGAGAATGAAAGTGAGATGGGCTTTGCGAACGGTTCGCGCATCAAGTCGATCCCGGCGAACCGTTCGACCGGACGTGGCTTTGCGGCTACTCGGGTGTACCTTGACGAGTTCGCCTACGCCGCCTACGACGACTCGATCTACCAGAGCGTCTCACCGACGGTCGCACAGGGTGGCTCGCTTACGGTGGGCTCTACGCCTGATGGGAACACGAACCTGTTCTATGAGCTCTGGGAGCACGGCCACGACTTCACGCGCATTTATGCGCCTTGGTACCACTGCCCAGCCTATAATCCCGACGGCGCACACCTGGCTGGCATTGATGAGGCGCGCGCACGGGAGATCGGCGAAGCGGGCGAGTGGTACCGGCGCGAGCGTCCCAAATACACTGCCCAGCAGTGGGCTGCTGAGTATGGCTGCGACTTTAACGACTCGGGTGCGGCCGTCTTCGACCGGGCAGCGATCGATCGGGCCGAAGACGGCGCCGTTGGTGAGCAGCCGCCTAACCCTGAGCATCGTTATCTGGCGATGGCTGATATTGGGCGGCGCAGCGATCCGACAGTGATCAACGTCGTAGATCTCGATACCCGCCCACTGCAGCGAGTCTACCATGAGCGGATCGAGCGCGCACCCTATCCCATCATTCAGCAGCGGCTCGCCGATGTTGCTCGGCGCTACCAGGCCCGATTGCTCGTGGAGAGTAACGGTGTTGGCGACCCGGTGATTGAGAATACCGACTATCCTGCCGAGCCATTTGTGACCACCGTGCGGAGCAAGGTACAGGCGATCCAGTCGCTGGTGCTACTGCTCGAGCGGGGCGATCTCAAGGCTAAGTGGACACCCCAAGAACGACGCGAGTTGCGAGCATACCGCTGGGACGACCAGTCACTCGTGCAGGACTGCGTGATGAGTCTCGCAATTGGTGCATCAATCCTCGCTGAAGCGACACAGCCCCTGATCCTCTTCGGAGCCGATGATGTCAGCGATTAAAGCCATTCCCATCGAGGCGTATCCGGAGAGCGCCTGGCGGCTGGTGCTCGGGGTCAGTGAGGCTGACGGCGGCGATGCACTCAAGGCCTACCGGACGATCGCGGTTATCCATCGCGCTGTCAAAGCGCGCGCGAAGGCGATGCGCAGTATGCCCGTCGCGATCTATCGCGGCGCTCGTGACATCAGCGAGACCGAGCAGGGCCTGATGGAGCTGCGCCGGCTCCGCCCGCTGCTCTACTTGGCCGAGAGTAGCATTTGCATTTATGGTGCTGCCTATGGGCTCAAAAGCCAGGGCCGCCTTACTGGAACTCCGTTCTTGCGCTGGGTGTCGTCCAGTGCGATGAAGCCCAAGTTTGACGATACGGGTCTGGTAGGGATTGCGCGCACGCTGGGTCGGACCACGCGCGTGCTCCCGCTCAATCAGGTCTGGTACTACTGGTTGCAGGATCCAGCGCACGATGTCGGCCCGGACGTGGCGCCGGTCGATGTGGCGGCGGCGGCGGCCGGTGTTTTGACCAACCTTGATGCGTTCAAGGCGGCGTATTTCGCCTCGGGCGCCATTCGACCGACGCTACTCAAGGTCCCGGTTGGAACGCATGAAACCGAGCGGAAGAAGTTGGAGGCCTGGTATAGGCGCGTTGCGAGCGGCATCAAAAACGCATTCAAGGCCGTTGCCGTTGGCGCCGATGTCACAGCCGAGACGATTGGCGACAATCTCACGGACGTGTTGCCCGAGGGCCTGGAGATGCAGAGTGCGCTAGATGCGCTGGTAGCGCTTGAAGTGCCCGCCTCTCAGGTGCTGCCTGACGCAGCTAATTTTGCGACAGCCAGGCAAGATCGGCTCACGTTCCTGGAGAATACGATTATCCCTGGGTGCGAGGCCCTCCTCGATAGCCTCAATGAGCAGTACTACGGCGAGCAGGGCCTCGAGCTGGTGCTGCTGCCCGAGCGCATCCCCGAGCGCCAGGAGGCCGAGCTCGCCAAGGCGCAGACGGTCATGAGCCTCGCGGGCGTGCCCGTGCTGACCCAAGGCGAGGCGCGGCAGCTGATCGCCCGTGAGCCGCTCGCGCCCGACGCGGCCGAGGTCGAGCGGCTGGAGCTCGCCGCCAAGCTGCAGCTGATGCAGGCCGCCGTCGACGCGGGCTACTCGGCCGAGGACGCCGCGGGCCTGGCCGGCCTGCCCGCGCCGACGAAAGAGCCGCCGCCGCCGCCGCCACAGCTCCCGCCGCCTGCCCCAGATGAGTCGGAGAACGACGACGGTCCACCGATCGAGGATCTCTCCGAGCTTGCTCGCTCGCTCGACATGGAGCGTTGGCGCCGCAAGGCCGAACGACGCCTGCACGCAGGCAAGCGCGCCGCGTGCAGTTTCGAGAGCCACTGGATCGACCCGCACGACGCGGCCCTCATTCGCGAGCGGCTGAGCCACGCAGAGAGCCTCCAGGCCGTGCGCGCGGCCTTTACACTCAAGGCGGTCGGCGACGGCCTGAGCCCCGCGGAGCAAGCGCTCTGGCAGGCGCTACGTCAGGTCTTCGCTGACGTAGCGCCCGAGGTGCTCAAGGCTATTCAGGCCGGGCAGGCCGTCGAGCTCGCGGGGCTCTCGGCGGGCGTGCAGGCGGCCTTAGTGCCCGCTCTCGTTGAGGCGGCTATGGCTGTCGGGGAGGGCCTCGCTGACGCTATTGGCCCCGACTTTGATCCAGCTGAGCTCGCGACCGTTGCCGCCGAGTGGGCCGAGCGTCACGCGGGCGAGCT
>DAOUGF010000629.1:0-3217 GCA_034429295.1 Chloroflexaceae bacterium | reverse complement strand
GGCGCCCTGCCCACCGGCAGGGCGCCAACTGTTTCTGTGCTAGAATAGAGCGTTGTTTCGGCCCTTGGGGAGCACGGTTCGCGTCCCGCGCAACGAAGGAGTTGTACGATGCTGGAGGGACTGACGTCGTTTGAGCAGGCCGCGGTATGGACGGTGCTAGGGATCTCGATCCTGGGCATCGCCTACGCGTTTTTTCTTCGCGGACAGATCCTGGCCCAGGATAAGGGCACGGCGAAGATGCAGGAGGTCTGGGGCTTCATCAAGGCGGGCGCCAACGCCTACCTGAGCCAGCAATTCCGCACCATCGCCATCCTGATCGTGATCCTCACCTTCGTGCTGGCGGCGAGCGTCTTCGTGATTCCCCCCACCCTCGAGGCGGTGGAGCGCTTTGGCTCGGTGGAGGCCGCCACCCTCTGGGTGGCGGTTGGCCGCGCCGTGGCCTTCCTGATGGGCTCGCTCTTCTCCTACGCGGTCGGCTTCGTCGGCATGAACGTGGCCGTCGAGGGCAACGTGCGGGTGGCGGCGGCCTCGCGCAAGGGCTATAACCCGGCCCTGCAGGTCGCCTATAGGGCCGGCTCGGTCACCGGCATGCTCACGGTGGGCCTCGGCCTGCTCGGCGGCACACTGATCTTCATTGTCTTCGGCATCGCTGCGCCCGATGCCCTGCTTGGCTTCGGCTTCGGCGGCTCGCTGATCGCGCTCTTCATGCGCGTGGGCGGCGGCATCTACACCAAGGCCGCCGATGTGGGCGCCGATCTGGTGGGTAAGGTGGAGGCCGGCATCCCCGAGGACGACCCGCGCAACGCTGCTGTGATCGCCGACCTGGTGGGCGACAATGTGGGCGACTGCGCCGGTATGGCCGCCGACGTCTTCGAGAGCTTCGAGGTCACCCTCGTCTCCGCGCTGATCCTCGGCCTCGTGCTCGGCGACGCGGTGGTGGGCACCCTCGGCGACGGCCAGTACGACCTGCGCTTCATCATCTTCCCGCTGATCCTGCGGGCGATCGGCGTGGTGGCCTCCGTGATCGGCAATAGCGTGGTCTCCACCGACGAGCGCCGCCGCAACGCCATGGCCGCTATGAACCGCGGCTTTTACCTGGCGGCCGCCATCGCCGTGGTGGCCTGTGGCGTCGCCAACTTCTTCTATATGCGCGACCCGGCCACCGGCGTGGTGGACTGGCGCCCCTTCCTTGCCACGGTGGCTGGCGTGGTGCTGGCGATCGTGCTCGATAAGCTCACCGAGTACTTCACAAGCACCCACTTCAGCCCGGTGAAAGAGACCTCGCGGGCCTCGCAGACCGGCTCGGCCACCAATATCCTCTCCGGCCTTGCCCTCGGCATGGAGTCGAGCGTCTGGGCCGTGCTCGTGATCGCCGGCTCCATCCTCAGCTCGGTGCTGATCTTCACCGGCTACTCCGCCGACGCCACGGTGAACTTCACGGCCGTGCTCTACGGCGTCTCGCTCACCGGCATCGGCATGCTGCTGCTCACCGGCAACACGATCTCGATGGACAGCTTCGGGCCGATCTCCGATAACGCCAACGGCATCGGCGAGATGGCCGGCCTCGACAAGAACGCCCGCAACGTGATGGACGACCTCGACGCGGTGGGCAATACCACCAAGGCCGTCACCAAGGGCATCGCGATCGGCTCGGCGGTGATCGCCGCTGTGGCTCTCTACGGCTCCTTCTTCACCGACGTGAACAAGGTGCTCGCCCAGATCGGCCAGCCCTTGCTCAACTCGATCAACGTGGCCGCGCCCATGGTCTTCATCGGCCTGCTCGTGGGCGGCGCCGTGCCCTTCCTCTTCTCGGCCCTGACGATCCGCGCCGTCTCCCGCGCGGCCGCCCAGATCGTCAACGAGGTGCGGCGGCAGTTCCGCATCCCCGGCCTGATGGAGGGCAAGGTGCAGCCCGACTACGCCCGCGCCGTGAGCATCTCCACCACCGCGGCCCAGAAGGAGCTGGTGAGCCTCGGCCTGATCGCGGTGCTGGTGCCGATCCTGGTCGGCTTCCTGCTTGGCGTCGAAGCCCTTGGCGGTTTCCTGGCCGGAATCATCCTCTCCGGCCAGATGATGGCCGTCTTCCAGTCGAACGCCGGCGGCGCCTGGGACAACGCCAAGAAGTATATTGAGGAGGGCAACTACGGCGGCAAGCATAGCGAGCCCCACAAGGCCGCTGTGGTGGGCGACACCGTGGGCGACCCGCTGAAGGACACCGCCGGCCCCGCGCTCAACCCGATGATCAAGGTGATCAACCTTGTGGCCTTGATCATCGCCCCGATCGTGGTGACGATCCAGCCCGGGAACCCGGTCGTGCTGATCGCGATGGTGATCTGCGCCGCCGCCTTGGTCTGGGCGATCTGGCAGAGCAAGCGCGAGGCCCAGCAGCTCACCGAGCCGGCGAAGGCCCCGGCCAGCGCCGACTGAGGGGCGCGCAACGACGAAGGAGGGCGGGCCAAGGGTAGTTCCCTTGGCCCGCAGTCTTTGGCCGGCGATTTTTCATGCTTCGTCCCGGATTCCTCGTTCCACCCTCTTGCAAACCTACTACATACCTACGTTATAATAACGCTCAGGCCGCCCGTCCTCCTGCTAATCCAAGAAGGCCTGAGCGTGAACGACCCGCGATCGCCCATCGCCCAACGCGTGCGCCGCCTGCTCGTCAAGAGTGGCCGCGACGCCGTCCCGCTGCCTCCCTCTCGCCCTCACCAACGCCAGATCGATAGTGGCACGCTCTTCGAGACGCAGCTCGCGCGGCTCTCACAGACACTGCGGGACCTGCGGGCGATCGACCGTCAGCGCGAGGCCGAACTGCGGGCCCTGCGGGAGCGGGTGGCGATCGCCGACGCGGTGGCCCAGGCCGCCTTCGCCGCCCGGCTCGCGCCTGCCCTCGCCCGCATCGACGCGCTGATGTCCGAGATCGCCTTGTTTCTTCAGCCGCCTCCGGAGTTGCCGCCAAGCGCCACGCTCTTCGAGCGTATGCGCGCCCGGCGCTCCACGATGCAGCTCACCCAGGCTCAGCGCGAGATGCTGCTCGGCTGGGCCTCACTCCTCGCCGACTTGCGGCTACACTTGGCAGCGATGGTGGAGGAGTAGGGGCCCTTAGATTGCAGGCCCTCATGGCTTGCGCGTCCCGGTGGGCGGCGCAAACGGGTCGCTGTAGGCGGGCGACTCGAGGGCGGCGCTGTCGGTGAGGGCCTCAAGGAAGGCGATCAGATCG
>DAOUGF010000628.1:0-2266 GCA_034429295.1 Chloroflexaceae bacterium | reverse complement strand
AAGGTGTTGTGCCGATCTCAAAGGCGGCCTCATCCCTGGCCGCACTGCTCAAGCGCACGCGCACCACGCATAAGCCCATTATCATCACGCAGAAGGGCTACCCCACCGGGGTGCTGCTCGATATTGAGCTCTTCACCACGCTACGAGAGCTCGCCAGCCGCCATCGCCACTCGGGCAAGGGTGAGGCTGGCGAGCAGGGAAGCAGCTCATAACGCCGCGCGGCTGGCGGGAGCCGCCGACGCGCTCAGCGAGATCAGGCCGCCTTCGCGGGGCTGCCGACGAACGCCGCCAGGTGCTCCCCGGTCAGCGTCGAGCGCGCCGCCACCAGGTCGGCCGGGGTGCCTTCGAACACGATCCGCCCGCCATCGTGGCCAGCGCCCGGCCCGAGGTCGATGATCCAGTCGGCGTGCGCCATCACCGCCAGGTTATGCTCGATCACGATGACCGACTTGCCGGAGTCGACCAGCCGGTCCAGCAGTCCGAGCAGTTGCTCGAGATCGGCGAGGTGCAACCCGATGGTCGGCTCGTCGAGCACGTAGATGCCGCCCTCGGCGCCCATGTGCGTGGCGAGCTTGAGGCGCTGTCGCTCGCCGCCCGAGAGCGTGGTGAGCGGCTGGCCGAGCCGCAGATAGCCGAGCCCCACGTCGGCCATGCGCTGCAGGATCGTGTGGGCGGCCGGCGTCCGTGCCTCGCCAGCGCCGAAGAACTCCACCGCCTCTTCGACCGACAGGTCGAGCACCTCGGCGATATTGAGCCCGCCCAGCCGGTATTCCAGCACCGAGGCCTGGAAGCGCCGGCCCTCGCATTCCTCGCAGATGGTGGTGACGCCGGCCATCATCCCCAGGTCGGTGTAGATGACGCCGGCGCCGTTGCAGGCGGGGCAGGCGCCCTCGGAGTTGGCGCTGAACAGAGCGGGCTTCACCTTGTTGGCCTTCGCGAAAGTGGTGCGGATCGGGTCGAGCAGCCCGGTGTAGGTCGCCGGGTTGCTGCGCCGTGAGCCGCGGATCGGGGTCTGGTCGATCGCCACCACCCCCTCGCGGCCCGACACCGAGCCGTGGATCAGCGAGCTCTTGCCCGATCCGGCCACGCCGGTCACCACCACTAGCACGCCGAGCGGGATGTCGACATCGACGTTCTTCAGGTTGTGGGTGGTGGCGCCGCGGATCTCTAGTTTGCCGGTGGGCGTGCGCACCGACGGCTTGAGCGAGGCCTGATCGTTTAGGTGGCGCCCGGTGAGCGTGCCGCTGGCCCGTAGCCCCTCAACCGTGCCCTCGAAGACCACCTCGCCGCCGGCGGTGCCGGCGCGGGGGCCGAGGTCGATCACGTGGTCGGCGATCGCGATCACCTCCGGCTCATGCTCGACCACAAGCACGGTGTTGCCCTTGTCGCGCAGCCGCAGCAGCAGGTCGTTCATGCGCTGGATGTCGTGGGGATGAAGGCCGATGGTGGGCTCGTCGAAGATGTAGGTCACGTCGGTGAGCGACGAGCCGAGGTGGCGGATCATCTTAGTCCGCTGCGCCTCGCCGCCGGAGAGGGTGCCGGATGGCCGATCGAGGCTGAGGTAGCCCAGCCCGATCTCCACGAACGAGTCGAGCGTCTCCTGCAGCTTCGCCAACAGCGGCGCGACGGACGGCTCGTCCAGTTCGCGCACCCACTCGGCCAGGTCGCTGATCTGCATCGCGCAGAGGTCGGCGATGCTCTTCCCCTTGATCTTGGAGGAGCGGGCGGCCTCGTTGAGCCGGGTGCCGCCGCAGTCAGGGCAGGTGGTGAAGATGACCGCTCGCTCCACGAAGGCGCGGATGTGCGGCTGCATCGCGTCAACGTCCTTGGAGAGGAACGAGCGCTGGATTTGCGGGATCAGCCCCTCGTAAGTGAGGTTGACCCCGTTGATCTTCACCTTGGTCGGCTCCTTGTAGAGGAAGTCGTGGAGCTCCTTCTTGGTGTACTTGCGGATCGGCTTGCTCGGGTCGAGGAAGCCCGACTCGGTGAAGATCCGCACCGACCACCCGTCCGCTTTGTAGCCGGGGACGGTGATCGCGCCCTCGTTGAGCGACTTGCTGTCGTCGTAGAGGGCAGACAGGTTGAAGTCGGTGACCGAGCCCATGCCCTCGCAGCGCGGGCACATGCCGCCGAGCCGGTTGAAGACGGCCTTCTCGGTCTTGGTCTTCGCGCCGCGCTCGACGGTGATGGCACCGCTGGAGGTGACCGAGGGGACGTTGAAGGAGTAGGCGTTGGGGGAGCCGATGTGCGGGTCGCCGAGGCGGCT
>DAOUGF010000627.1:0-8341 GCA_034429295.1 Chloroflexaceae bacterium | reverse complement strand
CAGCCAGACTGCAACATCCCAGGCGGCGAGTCGTTCGTGCGCCAGGGGCTCTACGGGCAGCGCTACTTCCGCGAGAAGTTCGGCGTCACCGCCACCGTCGGCTACAACGTGGATAGCTTCGGCCACCACGGGATGCTGCCGCAGATCCTGCGGCGCAGCGGGATGAGCCGCTATGTCTTCATGCGCCCCAACCCGCAGGAGAAGGGCCTGCCCGGCCGGCTCTTCTGGTGGGAGTCGGACGACGGCTCCCGCGTGCTCACCTTCCGCATCCCCTTCGAGTACTGCACCTGGGGCAAGGAGCTCGATCAGCACGTGCGCCGCGTGGCCGGCGAGCTGCGCCCGCCCTTCGACGAGCTGATGTGCTTCTACGGGGTTGGCAACCACGGCGGCGGCCCCACCATCGAGAACCTGCGGAGCATCCGCCGCCTCGACGCCGATCCCGAGCTGCCCCGGCTGGTCTTCAGCACACCGAACCGCTTCTTCGAGCAGATCGAGGCAAGCGACCTGCCGCTGCCGGTGGTTCACGATGACCTGCAGCACCACGCCAGCGGCTGCTACGCCGCCCACTCCGGCATCAAGTACTGGAACCGCCGCGCCGAGTGGGCCCTGCTCACCGCCGAGAAGTGGGCCGCCATCGCGAGCATGCTCGGCGGCCCGGCCTACCCCACGGCTGAGCTGGCGCGGGCCTGGCAGGGCGTGCTCTTCAATCAGTTCCACGACATCATGGCTGGCACCAGCATCGAGCCGGCCTACGACGATGCCCGCAACCTCCACGGCGAGGCCCTCGCCATCGCCGATCGCGCCCTCACCGCCGCCACCATCGCCGTCGCCTGGAACATCCGCACCCCGGTCGAGGAGGGCGTCACGCCGATCGTGGTCTTCAATCCCCACGCCTGGCCGAGCACGGTCCCGGTGGAGCTGGAGTTCGGCCGCTTCACCGATGAGCACGGCCTGATCGACGACGCCGGCAACCCCGTGCCCGTGCAGCGGGTACAGTCGGAGGCCACCGCGAATGGCCGCAACCGCCTCTGCTTCCTGGCCGAGCTACCCGCGCTGGGGTACCGGACATACCGGGTAGTGCAGAGGACAGGGGCGCAAGCGCAGCAGGGAGTCCAAGCAGCTGGGGCCGAGCTCCTGGCCGGCGAGCCTGGCGGGCAGCCTGTCGAGCGCGCAGCGCAGCCTGGTGAGGAGGGGGCCATCCTGCTGGAAAACGAGTATCTGCGGCTGAGCTTCGATAGGGAGACGGGCTGGATCACGAGCCTGTTCGATAAGCGCTTCGAGGTGGAGGCGCTGAGCGGGCCGGCGGCCGTGCCGGTGGTGCTGCGGGACGAGAGCGACACCTGGAGCCATAACGTCTTCAGCTTCCGCGACGAGGTGGGGCGCTTCAGCGCCGAGCGCGTGGAGCGGATCGCCGACGGCCTGGTGCGCTCCACAGTGCGGGTGACGAGTCGCTTCGGCGCCTCGCTGCTGGTGCAGGAGTTCTCGCTCTACGCCGGGCGGCCGGTGGTGGAGGTGGCGGCCACGGTAGACTGGCGCGAACAGCACAGGGCGCTGAAGCTGCGCTTCCCGATCAACGTGCACTTCCACCGCGCCACAGCCGAGATACCTTACGGCAGCATCGAGCGCTTCGCCAACGGCGAGGAGGAGCCGGGCCAGAGCTGGGTGGATGTGTCTGGCACCTCGCGGGCGAACGGCGAGCGCTACGGGGTGAGCGTCATCAACGACGGCAAGCACAGCTACGACGTGCTGATCCGCGACATCGGCCTCACCGTGCTCCGCAGCCCGATCTACGCCCACCACGACCCGGCCGTGCCGCAGCCAGGCCGGCGCTACAGCTACATCGACCAGGGCCTGCAGCGCTTCCGCTACGCGATCTTCCCCCACGGCGGCGGCTGGGAGGAGTCGGGCCTGGTGCGCCTGGCCGCCGAGCTGAACCAGCCCCCGATCGCGCTGGCCGGCACCTTCCACCCGGAGGGCCAGCTGCCGCAGAGCCAGAGCTTCCTGAGCGTGGAGCCGGCCGCCGTGACGGCCACGGTGCTGAAGCAGGCCGAGGACGGCGACGACCTGATCGTGCGAGCCTACGCGAGCGCCCGCGTCGCAGCCGAGGCGACGATCAGCCTGCCGGCTTGGGGGCGCAGCTTCAACGCGGCGTTCGGCCCCTGCGAGATCAAGACCTTCCGCGTCCCCCGCGACCCGGCCCAGCCCGTGGTTGAGGTGAGTATGCTGGAGTGGGAGGAGGATAGCTGAGATACCACCATGCAGTTCTTCACCATCGAGAAGATCCAGAAGCTCCTCCCCGAGCTCAAGCAGGCCATCTACCGCGAGACGATCGCCATCCCCACCTTCCGCTTCATCGAGGGCGACCCGCCCGGCGCCGAGCGCCCCGACTTCGACGATAGCGACTGGCGCGAGTTCGCCGTTGGCGAGCGCTGGGGCGGCTACGATGTGGTCGCCTGGTTCCGCACCACGATCGACATCCCGCCCGAGTGGCGCAACCAGCGCGTCTACCTGCGCTTCCTGGTGGGCCCCCGCGACGGCGGCGACTCCACCGCCGAGACCATGCTCTACGTGGAGGGCTCGCCGCTCCAGGGCCTCGACGTCTGGCATGAGGACGCCTGGCTGCCCCCCGAGCTGCTGGAGCGCGGGCGCCTCCAGATCGCCCTGCGCGCCTGGAGCGGCGTGCTTGGTGTGCCGCCGCAGCGTCAGTTCAAGCTCGCCCAGCTTGGCCTGATCGACGCCCCCACCGAGACGCTCTACCACCGGCTGTCGGCCATGCTCGAGGCGATCGAGCAGCTCGACTCGAACGATATCAGGCGCATCGAGCTGCTGAAGCTTGGCAACGAAACCTTCCATCGCCTCGACCTCACCCACCCGCAATCGGAGGCCTTCTACGCCTCCGTCGCCACGGCTTGCGACGTGCTGCTCGCCGCGCTGGACGAGCTGGCGCAGCGGGAGGAGATCAAGCCGACGGTCAACATCATTGGCCACGCCCACATCGACATGGCCTGGCTCTGGCGCCTCAGCCACACCCGCGAGAAGGCGGCCCGCACCTTCGCCACCGCCCTGCACCTGATGCGCCAGTACCCCGAGTATCGCTTCATGCACTCCTCGCCGCAGCTCTACGAGTATCTGCGGCAGGATCAGCCGGAGCTCTACGCCAGGGTGAAGGAGCAGATCGCCGCCGGCGCCTGGGAGATCACCGGCGGGATGTGGATCGAGTCCGACACCAACCTGGTGAGCGGCGAGTCGCTGATCCGCCAGTTCCTCCACGGCACCCGCCACATCCGCGCCGAGTTCGGCGTGGAGTCGCGGCTGCTCTGGCTGCCCGACGTCTTCGGCTACAGCGCAGCCCTGCCCCAGATCGCCAAGGGCTGCGGCATGGAATATTTCCTCACCTCCAAGCTCAGCTGGAGCCAGTTCAACCGCATGCCCCACGACACGCTGCGCTGGCGCGGCATCGACGGCACCGAACTGCTTACCCACTTTGTCACCACGCCCGAGCGGGTCGGCCACCGCTTCTACACCTACAACGGCCAGGCCCGCCCCTGGGACGTGAAGGGCATCTGGGAGAACTACCGCCAGAAGGAGGTGAACGACGAGCTGCTGCTGCTCTACGGCTGGGGCGACGGCGGCGGCGGCCCCACCCGCGAGATGCTCGAATCCGCCCGGCTGCTCAAGAACCTCCCCGGCATGCCGCGGGTGCGGCAGTCGCTCAGCGAGCCTTACTTCGCCGCCTTGGCCGAGCGTGTGAAGGACGCCGATCTGCCGGTTTGGGATGGCGAGCTCTATCTGGAGTACCACCGCGGCACCTACACCTCGCAGGCCCAGGTGAAGCGGGCCAACCGCCTGGCCGAGCTGCTCTACCGCGAGGCCGAGTGGCTCTGCGCTATGGCCGACACGCTCACCAGCGAGGCCGCCTACCCCCACGCCGCGCTCGACGAGGGCTGGAAGCTGCTGCTGCTCAACCAGTTCCACGACATCCTCCCCGGCTCCTCGATCCGCCAGGTGTACGAGGACGCGGCGCAGGACTACGCCCGCATCGACGCTATCGGCCGCGAGGCCCTGCTCGGCGCCGTGGGCCGGCTGCTGGGCCGCATCCACGCGCCCGCCGATGGGCTCGTGGTCTTCAACTCGCTCAGCTGGGAGCGGGGCGGCCTGGTGAGCCTGCCGCTCACCGATGAGAGCGCGGGCCGCACCCTGCTGCTCGACGGCAATCGCCCCGCCCGCAGCCAGGTGGTGGAGGAGGAAGGCGAGCGTCGGCTGCTGCTCGAAGTCGGCCCGGTACCGCCTCTCGGCTACCGCAGCTTCGCATGGGCGCCTGATGGCGCGAACGCGCCGGACGATCCCGAAGGCGAGCTGACGGTCACGGCGGAGCGGCTGGAGAATCGCTTTTACCGTATCGAGCTGAACGAGCGCGGGCAGATCACGGCCATCTGGGACAAGCGGGCCGGGCGCGATGTGCTGCCGCCGGGCGCCAGGGCCAACGTGCTGCAGGCCTTCACCGACAAGCCGATGGCCTTCGACGCCTGGGACATCGACATCTACTACCAGGAGTCGATGCGCGAAGTGGACGAACTGCTCGAGGCCGAGGTGGAAGAGCGCGGCCCGCTCCGCGGCAGCCTGCGACTGCGCTGGCGCTTCCACAACTCAGAGATCACCCAGCGGCTGACGATCTACCGCGACGAGCCGCGGATCGATTTCCGCAGCGAGATCGACTGGCGCGAGCAGCAGATCCTGCTCAAGGCCGCCTTCCCGGTGCTGGTGCGGGCCACCCGCGCCACCTACGAGATCCAGTTCGGCCAGGTGGAACGGCCCACCCACTGGAACACCAGCTGGGATTGGGCGCGCTTCGAGGTGCCCGCCCATCGCTGGGCCGACCTCTCCGAGGGCGGCTACGGGGTGGCCCTGCTGAACGACTGCAAGTACGGCCACGACATCCACGACAATGTCATGCGCCTCACGCTGCTCAAGTCGGCCATCCGCCCCGACGCCCAAGCCGACAAGGGCCATCACGTCTTCACCTACAGCCTGCTGCCCCATCAGGGCGAGTGGCGCGCCGCCGCCGTGGACCGGGCGGGCGCCGAGCTGAACGCCCCGCTCACTGCTGCGCCCCTGGACGCGAATCCCGCCGGCGACCTGCCGGAGCGCTTCAGCTTCGCCCAGGTAGACGCCGAGCACGTGGTGGTCGAGACGATCAAGCGGGCCGAGGACGATCCCGACGCTTGGGTGGTGCGGCTCTACGAGGGGCGCCAGGTGCGCAACGGGGCCGTGCACCTGCGCCTGGGCCGCCCCATCCGCCGCGCCCAGCGGGTGAACATGGTCGAGCAGCACGGCGAGGAGTTGGCGTTTGGGCCGCCGACGACCGACGACCAACGACTGACGACCGACGACCGACGACTGACGACCGGCGGCCCGTCGCCGTATGTCGAGGGCGACAGCCTGGTCTTCCCCATCGCCCCGTACCAGATCCTGACCTTCAAGCTCTGGCTTGAATGACCTAGCCCAATTTCAGGCGACCATCCCACTCAGCCGTACGGGCGCCCCATCGTGGGCGCCCCCACCCTCTCATCCCACACTGCCGTACGGGCGTCCCGTCGTGGGCGCTCCTCCAGAAACCGACGATGAGCAATCTCACCTCCGCCGAGGCCGCCGAGCGACGCCGCGCCCTTGCCGCCGACCGCTACCGCCCGCGCTACCACTTCACGGCGCCGTCGGGCTGGCTGAACGACCCGAACGGGCTCGTCCACTGGCGCGGCCGCTACCACATGTTCTACCAGCACAATCCCCATGCCGCCGTCTCCGTCAATAAGCACTGGGGCCACGCCGTGAGCGACGATCTGCTCCACTGGGAGGATCTGCCGATCGCCCTCACACCCCGCCCCGGCACCGCCGACGCCGACGGCTGCTTCTCCGGCTGCCTCGTGATCCACGACGGCGTCCCGACGATCGTCTACACCGGCGTGCGCAACCGCGTCCAGCGCCCCTGCATCGCCACCGGCGACGAGGATCTGATCCACTGGGAACCCTACCCCGGCAACCCCGTGATCCCCAACCCTCCTGCCGAGCTGCCGATTCTCGCCTTCCGCGACCACGCGGTCTGGCGCGAGGGCGACATGTGGTACCAGCTCGTCGGCTCCGGCCTCAAGGGCAAGGGCGGCGCTGCGCTGCTCTACCGCTCGCGCGACCTGCGGAGCTGGGAGTTCATGCACCCGCTCCACACCGCCGAGCCCTCCGAGGAGCTGCCGATCTGGACCGGGATCATGTGGGAGTGCCCCGATTTCTTCCCCCTCGGCGACCAGCACACGCTCGTGGTCTCGGTCTTCGACCACTTGCGCCCCGGCGCCTACGAGCACCTCCCGATGATCCACCACGCCGTAGCCTTCACCGGCGATTATGTCGACCATCGCCTGGAGCCGCACCACTGCGACCTGATCGACTACGGCTTCAGCCTCTACGCGCCGCAGTCATTCACGGACGAGCGAGGGCGCCGCGTGCTCTTCGGCTGGCTGCGGGAGGAGCGCACCGCCGAGTCGCAGCGCCTGGCCGGCTGGTCTGGCGCGATGACGCTGCCCCGCGTGCTCGGCCTGCGTGCCGACGGCGGCCTCGCCCAAACGCCGGCCCCCGAGGTCGAGGCGCTCCGCGGGCGCCACCGCCGCTGGGAGGCTTTGGAGCTGGCGCCGGGCGCGCCGCTGGAGCTGCCCGAGGCCGCGGGCGACTGCTACGAGCTGATCGTGCAGTTGGAGCCGGGCGACGCCGGGCGGGCGGGCGTGAGCCTGCTCCGCTCCGCGGACGAGGAGACGCTGGTGCTCTACGATAGGGCGAACCGTCGCCTGCTCCTCGACCGTTCCCGCGCAAGCCTCAGCCCCGACGTGCGCCGGGATGTCTGCTCGGCGCCGCTCGCCCTGGAGCCGGGCGCGCCGCTGGAGCTGCGGATCTTCGTGGACCGCTCGATCGTCGAGGTGTGCGCCGGCGACATCTGGCTCACGGCGCGAGTCTACCCCACCCGCCCTGACAGCCTCGGCGTGGCGCTCGTGGCCGAGGGCGGCGCGGTGCGGGCCGCCGTCGATCACTGGGAGCTGGAGCAGATATGGTGAGCAGCGCGCCCTTCGCCGTGCGCGGGGTGGTGGAGGGCTTTTATGGCCCGCCCTACACCTTCCCCGAGCGCGACGGCCTGATCCGCTTCCTGGGCCGCCACGGCTTCAACTGGTACATCTACGGCCCGAAGAACGACCGGCAGCACCGCAACCGCTGGCGCGAGCCCTACCCGCCCCAAGTGATGGCGCAGTTCGCCACCACGGTCGCCGCAGCCCGCGAGGCCGGCGTGCGCTTCTGCTACGCGCTCTCGCCGAGCGTCTCGATCTGCTACAGCGACCCTGACGACTTCAATCTCGTCACCGCCAAGCTCGGCGCCTTCTACGAGCTCGGCGTGCGCGACTTCGGCATCTTCTGCGACGACATCACGCCGGAGTTTCGCCACGAGGCCGACCGGCGGGCCTACGGCAGCTTCGCCGAAGCCCACGCCGACCTGAGCAACCGCGTGTTCACCTGGCTGAAGGCGCTCGACCCCGCCTGCACGCTCTGCATGTGCCCCACCGACTACCACGGCGGGCCGCCTTTCGGCGCCTACCTGCGGGAGCTCGGCGCGCGCCTGCGCCCGGAGATCGAGGTCTTCTACACGGGCCCCGAGGTCTGCTCGCCAACGATCGGAACGACTGAGGTGGCCGCCTTCGCCTCCGTGATGGGGCGCCCGCCGCTGCTCTGGGACAACTACCCGGTGAACGACCTGGCGATGCAGCCGGAGCTGCACGTCGGCCCGATCCGCGGGCGCGACCCGGCGCTGCCCTCCGTGGCTCGGGGCGTGCTGGTGAACCCGATGCTGCAGGCCGAGGCCTCGAAGATCGCGCTGCGCACCTGGGCCGACTACCTGGCCGACCCGCAGGGCTACGACCCCGAGCGCTCGTGGGACGCCGCCATCGCCGAGGTCGCCGGTCTCGAAAGCGCCTGGGCACTCAGGCTGTTCGCCGAGTGCGCCCTCGGCTCCTGCCTGGGCGGGCCGATGGCGCCGCGCCTCGACGCCCTAGCGAACGCAGCAACAGAAGCCATTGGTCGGGGCGAGCCGCCCGGAGAAAGCCCGGCGGCGCGGGCGCTCGTCGCCTACCTGACCGAGCTGGATGAGGCTTGTTACCATCTGAAGAACCGCATGGGCAACCTGGCGCTGCGGGCCGAGCTGCTGCCCTGGATCGACCTGCTGGAGAGCGCGGCGGAGATGGGCCGGCTGGCGATCGCCGCGCTCAGCGAGCCAGGGGCGAAGAAGGGGCGGCTGCAGGAGCTGTACAAGGCC
>DAOUGF010000626.1:0-4979 GCA_034429295.1 Chloroflexaceae bacterium | reverse complement strand
TGGGGCTCCAGCCAGAACCCGTTGATGACGAGGGTCCGGCTCGCCCGCTCCAGCTTCGGGTCGAGCCGCGCGACCAGGCGGTCGCCGTAGAGGATCGGCAATGTGTAGTAGCCCCAGCGGCGCTTCTCGGCCGGCTTGTAGAACTCGCAGAGATGCTCGAACTCAAAGAGCCAGGTGGAGCGGCCGCGGGCGCTCACGATCTCCAGCGGCGAGAAAAAGACCATCTCCTCCGTGGTGGTTGTCGCGAGCGGCTGCCAGCTGGCGGGGATCCGCCCGGCCTCGATGGTCGTCAGAAGCTCCACATCCTCGCCGAGGGCAAACCAGCGCTCCGGGGAGCCCTCGATCGTCACCGGGACAAGCTCGCCCTGAGCGAGCAGGCGCTCCATCCAGGCGCGGGCCTCGGCGACCGTGAGCGGGCGCTCAAGAAAGCTGGCGACCTCGAGGCGCCAGCCGCGCTCCGTGATCAGCCCGCGAAAGGCCGTGCTCTTGCGCACGAAGAACGCCTCGGCCGCCTCATCGGCGGCGACGGTGTCGTACTCCTGCGGCGCGACGCGGGCCCGCAGATCGTAGACGCGCTCGAACCCCTCGCGATGGTGCGTCATCAGCTCGCCCGTCAGCCAGAGGTAGTAGAGCGCCAGCGCGCTGTCCTTGCGGCCACGGTAGCTGTTGACTTGGGATCGGCCGGTGAAATCCCGGTTTCGCGTGGGACCACGGGACTCCACCGCCTCACGCACCTCATCGATCAGGTCTCCGTGCTCGGCAGCGAACGCCGACCAGCGCTGCTCCTGAGCGCGATGGCGCATATGGAGGCGCCAGAAGGGCAGCTCGGCCATAGGGTAGATCGCCAGCCAGCCGCCATAGTCGAAGAACTGGCGCTCCGAGTAGAGCAGGGTCTCGAGGAGCGCGGGGCGATAGTCAAGCACCCGGCCCCAGAGCACAATATCGTGGCTGCGAGCAACGACGTTGAGCGGGTCCATCTGCACAGCCTCGACTGCGCGCAGCGCCTCGGCAGTTCCCTCCTTACCGGCCCAACGACGGCCGGGCCATAGGCCCTGGCGCCCCAGCACGAAGCGTCGGGCCGTCGCCTTTGAGATCGTGATCGGCTGCATGTCGTGACCTATGAACGCCTCCACGGCCGCCGGCAAGGCCTCAGCGAAGCGGCTTGGGAAGACCCTACGCTGCGCTCAGAACGGCAGATGCACCAGCACAACCTTGCCTGAGCGAAGAAAACACAGCTAGGCGGTATTATCCATCACTCTTTACGGCTCGGAAAGGGGGGCGTTTGGATCGCGAATGACGCGAAGGCTTCGCCCACGAAAAACACGAAACGAAGGCGCGAAGCGCTTAAGGGAAGACGCGAAGCTGACGCGCAGCCTTAGAGGTCCAGGGGACAACGTCGCCTGGCGCGGGAGGTCCAAGAGGGCCGGCGTTGGCCCTCCTGGGCCTCATGCCCCGCATTTGTGCATCGCAGCACTAGAAATTTGCGCGCCGCCGCTGTAAAGTTAGGGCCGTGCAGTTCGACATCTTAGCCACGGAGGTTCCAATGCGCCCGCTGGTCACCTTCGCCGCGCTGCTCACCCTCGCCGCTATCGGCGCCTGCGCCTCCCCGCCCACTCCCCTCGCCCACGCCGAGGTCTGCGCCCCTGAGCGCGACGGCACCACGGTGCAGACCGAGGGCTACTTCGCGGTCGGCAGGACAGTATTCTGCTCGAACACCGGCAGCCGCGACCTCGAGTGCGGCTTCGAGTTCGTGGCCTCACCCGACGAGACCGAGGGCTTCACCGCCGACGTGGCTCAGGGCAACGGCCGCAATCAGGTGGCCGAGATCCCCGACGACTTCACGGAGGAGATGATCACCTTCACCGCCGACGATGGCTCGACGGTGCGCCTCGGCGATCATGTGCAGATCACCGGGCGGCTGCTCGTCGGCGAGAGTGATGTCTGCATCCTCAACGTGGACAAGATCGTCCGGATCCCCTAGGCAGCGGAGGGATCCGCCGCGCCCGCACGCTCGGTGTCTGCGACACGGTGCGTGCGGGCGCTGCCCTGTACCACTACCACCTGTGCGGTGGGCAGGCATGCGAGCGGGCTCCGCCCCTCGCGCTCCCCGCCAAGGGGGCGGCTGCCCCCTTGGAACCCCCGAAGCCGGCGGCCGCCAACGCCGACGCGCCATCGCTGCATGCCCCTCTGCGCCGAGAGCGGGTGTGGCCCGTCGTGCCGACGACAGATGCCGCACCCCTTCGCGTCTTCTCGTTCGCGTCTTCGCGTCTTCGCGCCTTCGTTTCGTGTTTTAAGCGCTGCGCGCCACTTCGTAACGTGGGCGAAGCCTTCGCGTCATTCGCGATCCAAACGCCCTCCCGCCTGATGCTCTCCAGCGGCTGCGCCTCCCCTGGCAGCGCAGCCTTTGCCGCCCGGCGCCGCTCCTTCAGCTCTACGAGTAGTGTCTGGCGTTTCGTGAGTAGCATGGGTCTCCTCCTCAGGGAGCTTGCGCTTACGCCGCTTCGTCGCTTACGCGCCGGTGGCGCTGTTAGCCACGGCCCGGCGTGCCATCCCGTGCTGATCCCAGAGCCCCGGCGCCGGCCGCGATAGAGCCAGGGTACAGGTCCGGCGCTTACAAAACGTCGACATCCGCCGGCATGGACGGCGCTCCGCACATCACAAGCGCCCGCCGGGCGTACCAGGCGGGCGCTTTGCCATGCTCGCAAACGCTTACGACGCGGCAGAGCTGCCAGCGGCGCTCCAAAGCTCGGCCAGCTTGAGGCACACCTCGGTGGCCCGCGCCATATCCTGCACGCTGATCCATTCCAGCGGCCCGTGGATGGCCTGCATGCCGGTGAAGAGATTTGGCGTCGGCACGCCGAGCTCGGTCAGCCGCGAGCCGTCGGTGCCGCCACGAGTTGGCTCCGAGAAGGGCTCCACACCGACCAGGCGGCAAGCCTCCATCGCCAGTTCCACCGGGCGCATGTCGTTCTCGAGCCAGTAGCGCATGTTGCGGTACTGGGGCGTGATCGTGCAGGTGATGCGGGCCCGCGGCTCGGTGGCCTGCACCGTCTCGCAGACCTGCCGGAGCAGCGCGCCGTGGGCCTCCAGCCCATCGAGCTCGAAGTCCCGCAGGATGAAGCTGAGCCTGGCCTCGGCCGTGGTGCCCTGCAGCTGGTAGAGGTGGATGAAGCCCTCGCGGCCCGCGGTGGTCTCCGGCGTGCGAGTGACATGCGGCAGGGTATTGATGATCTTGGCAGCCAGGTGTAGCGCATTCACCAGCTTATCCTTGGCGCTGCCGGGGTGGATCGAGACGCCCTGCACCGTCACCACGGCGGCGTCGGCCGAGAAGGTCTCGTAGACGATCTCGCCGCGCTTCCCGCCGTCGAGGGTGTAGGCCACATCAGCCGCGAGATCGGCGGGCAGGCTGGGGTTGACGCCGCGACCGATCTCCTCATCCGGTGTGAAGCAGATCCGGATCGGGCCGTGGGGCAGAGATGGATTGGCGATCAGGTGGCGAGCCATCGTCATGATGATCGCCACACCCGCCTTGTCGTCGGCGCCGAGTAGCGTGGTGCCGCTGGCAGTGATGATGTCGTCGCCGACCCGACTCGCCAGGTAGGGGAACGCCTCTGGCGAGAGCCGGAGCTCGGGATTGTCGGGGAAGGTGATCTCGCCGCCGTCGTAGGCCCGGTGGACGATCGGTTTGACCCCGGCGCCGCTGAAGCCCGGCGAGGTGTCCACGTGGGCCAGAAACGCCACGGTGGGCGCGGGGCTCTGGATGCTCGCGGGGATGGTGGCGAGCAGCGCGCCATAGTCGGTGAGCCGCACATCCTGCGCGCCGATCGCCCTGAGCTCATCGGCCAGCAGATTGAGCAGATCGTACTGGATGGCGGTGCTCGGCGATGTGGATGAAGACTCGTCGGAGGTGGTTTCGATCTGCACATAGCGCACAAGGCGCTCCTCGAGCTCGCGATCGAACGGGCCTCGCCCTGCTGTATTCCCTGTGTTGCTCATCATGCTCCTCGCGCTGCGCGGAAGGCTTCTACCGATACCGAGGCAGCCCCAAGTATAACCCCCATCCCCAGCGCTGCCGTCGGTCCCTCCATAGCCGGGGTGAGGTGCGCCGAGGGGCGGGGGCGCGCGTCTCTCGGCTATCGATCAGGCCCGCGCCGCCTTCAGCAGCCGGCCCTTGGCCCAGGCAAGCTCCTGGGAGGCCGCCCGCAATAGGGCGCGGGCCAGAAAGAGCGGGGGCGATGTGCCACCGAATGCGCCGGCGATCGCGTACAGGGTGCGCAGCGAGGTGACCCGCTCCCCGCTCAGCAGGTAGATTGGCTCCCAGGTGTGGGGCTGCAGCTTCGTCTTGAAGGCGTCGAGCCCGGCAAAGTTGTAGAAGCGCCGCCCGTGGGCCCGCGCCCAGGTGAGCAGCGTCTGGACGATGAGGCTGCGTGGGCTCTCCGGGCCACGGGCCTGCCGCGAGAGCGGCGCCAAGCCCAGCGTGACGTAGCTGGCGCCCTCGGCGGCCAGGAGCCGCATGGCGGCGTCGATCAGCAACTCAGCGGTGCCGTTGGGGGCCGCCTGCCCGCGTACCACCTGCTCCAGCAACCAGCCCTTGCGCTGCGGGATGGGCGTCGCCACCAGATAGGCCACGACCGCCGGGCCGCGCCGCGCGACGAGCACCCGCCGGTCCTCGGGCGCCGCCAGGGTGTCGGGCTCGACGAGGAAGTGCAGCGGCGGCAGCCCGCGGGTGGCCAGCCATTCGGCCAGGCAGCGGCGCACAGCCGGGTGAGCGGCGGCCTCGAACGCGGGCCAGGGCTCCACCCTGACGCCCTTGTTGCGGGCACGGGCGAGCTGGGCGCGCAACGAGGCCTTACCCGCCACGATCGCCGGCCAGCCCCGCGGGTCCCACGCCGGCTGGGCGCCCACCAGGAGCCGCGCCACCGGGCCGCGGGCGGCCAGAGCCTCGGCTAGCCGCTCCTGGCCGCCGAAGTAGCAAACCC
>DAOUGF010000625.1:0-4296 GCA_034429295.1 Chloroflexaceae bacterium | reverse complement strand
TTGGTGATCGCCGCCGTCAGCGTGGTCTTGCCGTGGTCCACGTGGCCGATCGTGCCGATATTGATGTGGGGCTTCGTCCGCTCGAACTTCTGCTTCGCCATTGTCTGATATCCTCGTCTGCTATCTATCCTGTGTCCGCTCGTTACCTATCTGATGCGGTCCCTCTCCGCTCGACCAGCAGCCGTAGATCGCTGTAGGGAGCAGGCGCCCGCCGTACCGCTCGCGCAGCACCAACTCGCCTGCGCTGGTCGTCCCTGACCGTCCCGTCATGGCCGCCTCCAGCAGATTGCTCAAGGTCAGCGCGGACATCGTCGTGGCATAGGCGCTGATGAGCAGACCGAGGGGCTCGTCGCTCAGGAGCTGCGCCGACTGCTCCACCAGTTTGGGGAGCTGCTCGTGCAGCCGCCAGATCTCACCCCCAGGGCCGCGGCCAAAGACCGGCGGGTCCATCAGGATCAGGTCGTAGCGGTTGCCGCGGCGGATTTCACGAGCGACGAATTTGTTCACATCGTCGATCAGCCAGCGGATGGGCCGCTCGCCCAGCCCTGAGAGCTGCTGGTTGCTCTGGGCCCAGAGGATCGCCGGCTTTGAGGCGTCCACGTGGGTGACGTGAGCGCCGGCGGCGGCGGCGAAGAGGCTGCTGAGGCCGGTGTAGCCGAACAGCACCAGCACGCGCCCGCCGGGCCGCGCGGCGATCTGCCGGCCGAGCCAGGCCCAGTGGGCGCTGTGCTCGGGGAAGATCCCGGTGTGGCGGAAGGGCGTGAGCCGGGCCCAGAACTTCAGGTTGTTATAGTGCAGTTGCCACTGGTCGGGCAAGGCGCGGCGGGTTTGCCAGTGGCCGGGGCCGTCGTCGCCGCCTTTGGTCTTCTCGAACCGCGCGTCGGCTTGTCGCCATTCGCGCTCGGGCAGAGTTTGGGGCCAGATGGCCTGGGTCTCAGGCCGAACTAGCGTATACGGGCCAAAACGTTCAAGCTTCGCGCCGCCACCGGAGTCGAGGAGCTCGTAATCACTCCAGGGGGGCGGCGCAAGAATGTGAAGCGCCATCGCATTCACCACAGAGACACAGAGCGCGCGGTGGTTGCTGCTGTTGTGCTACCGCCCTGAGCTGTAGCGCGCTCAGCGCCAAACCGACGAACGATCTCCGTGCCCTCTGCGCCTCGGTGGTGACACCTCCTCTAGCTCGCGCTGCGCTTCTCGATGATCTCCTTAGCCAGGTTCTCGGGCAACGCCTCGTAGTGATCGAACTCCATCGAGGAGGTTGCGCGGCCCTGGGTGGCGGAGCGGAGGTCGGTGGTGTAGCCGAACATCGTGGCCAAGGGGACGAAGGCGCGCACCACCTGGGCGTTGCCGCGGGCCTCCATACCCTCGACGCGGCCACGGCGCGAGTTGAGGTCGCCGAGCACCGTGCCGAGGAAATCCTCAGGAGTGGTGGTCTCGACCTTCATGATCGGCTCGAGGAGCTGCGGGCGGCCCTTGCGGACGCCCTCCTTGAGGCACATCGAGGCGGCGATCTTAAACGCCATCTCGGACGAGTCCACCTCGTGGTAGGAGCCGTCGTAGAGGGTAGCCTTCAGGTCCACCACCGGATAGCCGGCGATCACACCCGTCTGCATGGCCTCTCTGATGCCCTGCTCGACGGGGCCGATGTACTCGCGGGGGATCGCGCCGCCAACGATAGCGTTGACGAACTCGAAACCAGCGCCGGGCTCCTGCGGCTCGAAGCGGATCTTCACATGGGCGTACTGGCCCTTACCACCCGTCTGCCGCACGAAGCGAGTCTCGACATCGGCGGGCTGAGTGATCGTCTCGCGGTAGGAGACCTGGGGCTTACCCTGGTTCGCCTCGACCTTATACTCGCGGCGCATGCGGTCGACGATCACCTCCAGGTGCAACTCGCCCATACCCTTGATGATCGTCTGGCCCGTTTCCTGATCCGTGTAGACGCGGAAGGTCGGATCCTCCTCGGAGAGGCGGTTGAGGGCGATCGCCATCTTATCCTGGTCGGCCTTGGTCTTCGGCTCGATGGCGAGCTCGACGACAGGCTCGGGGAAGCGGATGCCCTCGAGGACGATCGGATGGTCAGGATCGCAGATCGTATCGCCGGTGAAGCTGGCCTTGGGGCCCACCATCGCGGCGATATCGCCGGCATAGACCTGGTCGATATCCTCGCGGTGGTTGGCGTGCATCTGGAGGATGCGGCCGAGGCGCTCGCGCTGCCCGCGGGTGGAGTTGAGGACGTAGTTGCCCTTCTCGATCGTGCCGGAGTAGACGCGGAAGTAGGCGAGCTTGCCCACATAGGGGTCGGCGACGATCTTAAAGACCAGGCCGGTGAACGGCGCGTCGTCGCTCACCTCGCGGGTGATCAGCTCCACACCCTCATCGCCGGCCACCTCGCCGGGGCGGGTGCCCTGGATGGCGGGGCGGTCGAGGGGGGAGGGCAGATACTCGACGACCGCATCGAGCAGCTTCTGGACGCCCTTGTTCTTGAGCGAGGCGCCACAGAGCACGGGCACGAGCTTACCCTCGATCGTGGCCTTGCGCAGGCCGCGCTTGAGCTCATCGACGCTGAGCTCTTCGCCCTCGAGGTAGAGCAGCGTGAGCTCGTCGTCGGTCTCGGCGATCGCCTCGACGAGCTCGGCGCGGGCCTTCTCGGCGGCGGGGCGCAGATGCTCAGGGACGTCGATCTCCTCGCGCTCCTTGCCGAGGTCGTCCTTCCAGATCGTGGCCCGCATGGTGAACAGGTCGACCACGCCGCGGAAGCTATCCTCGGCGCCGATCGGCAACTGGATGACGGCGGGCTTGGCGCCGAGGCGGTCGACAATCATGCCGACACAGCGCTCGAAGCTTGCGCCCGTGCGGTCCATCTTGTTCACGAAGCAGATGCGAGGCACGTTGTACTTATCGGCCTGGCGCCACACCGTCTCCGACTGGGGCTCCACGCCGGCGACACCGTCGAAGACCACCACGCCGCCGTCGAGCACGCGCAGGTTGCGCTCCACCTCGACGGTGAAATCCACGTGGCCGGGGGTATCGATAATATTGATGCGGTAGACCGTATCGCCGAGCTTCCACTGGGCAGTAGTAGCGGCCGAGGTGATGGTGATGCCGCGCTCCTGCTCCTGGGGCATCCAGTCCATCGTCGCGGTGCCCTCGTGGACCTCGCCGAGCTTATAGGTGCGCCCCGTGTAGAAGAGGATGCGCTCCGTTGTGGTGGTCTTGCCCGCATCAATGTGGGCAATAATGCCAATATTTCGTACTTTATCGAGCTCAAACTGACGTGGCATACTAGTTCCTGCTTCTACGGAGGCGCCTGTAGGGCACCACTTGGCGGCCGATGGGCCGCCCGTTAGATATGGCGCTGCGGCTTCAGAGGCGAGGCCGCGGCGCCAGGTCGCTACAGGCGACCGTAGTGGGCGAAAGCGCGGTTGGCCTCCGCCATCTTGTGCACATCTTCCTTACGCTTGATCGTGTTGCCGGTATTGTTGTAGGCATCCACCAACTCGGCGGCGAGGCGCTCGTGCATGGGGCGGCCGCTGCGGGCGCGGGAGGCGATCAGCAGCCAGCGCATGGCTAGGGCGTAGCGCCTGTCGCTCTTCACCTCGACCGGCACCTGGTAGGTGGCGCCGCCCACCCGCTTGGGCTTGACCTCGATCGAGGGGCTGGCGTTGCGCAGCGCCTGCTCGAACACCTCGAGCTGGCTCTTCTTGGTGCGCTCGGCGGCGAGATCGAGCGCGCTATAGACGATCCGCTCAGCCACGCTCTTCTTGCCGCGCTCCATCACCTTGTTGATGAACTTCTGGACGAGCACGCTGTCGTAGCGGGCGTCCGGCAGCACCTTACGCTTCTGAATACCACCGCGACGGGGCATAGTGTTACCTCATTTAGGGTACTGAAATCTGGAGGCTGGATGCGGGCCGCGCTGACGCGCAACTCGGCGCCGAATCGTCTCTCCGCTAGCTAGCGCTTCTTGCCGACGGCCTGGGCGTTCCGCTTCGTGCCGTACTTGGAGCGGCCCTGCCTGCGACCGTTCACGCCCTGGGTGTCGAGCGTGCCGCGCACGATGTGGTAGCGCACGCCGGGCAGATCCTTCACGCGGCCGCCGCGGATCAGCACCACCGAGTGCTCCTGCAGGTTGTGGCCCTCGCCGGGGATGTAGGCCGTGACCTCGATCTGGTTCGAGAGCCGCACACGGGCGATCTTCCGCAGCGCTGAGTTCGGCTTCTTGGGCGTGACGGTGGCGACCTTGGTGCAGACGCCGCGCTTCTGCGGCGCACCCTTGCCGCGGGTGAGCTTGCC
>DAOUGF010000624.1:0-12785 GCA_034429295.1 Chloroflexaceae bacterium | reverse complement strand
ACGTGGAAGGCGCTGCCGGCGCCGGGCGAGCTCTCCAGGCTTACGCTGCCGCCGTGGAGCGCCGCCAGCTGCCGGACGATGCTCAGGCCCAGGCCGATGCCTGCGCCGGGCGCTCCGGTCACAAAGGGCTCGAAGATGCGCTCGCGCAGCTCCGCGGCCACGCCGCAGCCGGTGTCAGCCACCCAGATGTGCAGGCTCCGCCCCTCGGCCCGGGCGCCGAGGGTGATCTGGCCACTAGCGGTGAACTTCTCGGCGTTGCTCAGCAGGTTGAGCACAATCTGCCGCACTCGCACCGGGTCGGCCTCGATCAGCGGCAGTTGGGGCGGCAGGTCAAGCTGCCAGCGCACCCGGCTGCCCTCGGGGGTGCAGGCGGCCATGCTGGTGAAGACGTCGGCGAGCAGGGCGCGCGGCTCGAGCAGCTCGGGGAAGATCTCGAGCGCTCCGATCTCGGCCCGCGAGAGGTCGAGCAGGTCGTTGATCAGCCGGGTGAGATGCTCGCCGCTCTGGGCGATCCGCCTCACATCCTCCAGCAACGTTGCCGGGAGCGGCTGGCCGTACTGCTCCGGCTGCTCGATGATGCTCTGGGCATAGCCGAGGATCACGCCCAGCGGCGTGCGCAGCTCGTGGCTCACATTGGCCAGCAGCCGCGTCTTCAGGGCATCGGCCCGCTCGGCGGCGGCTCGCGCCTCAAGGGCCTCCTCGTACAGCTCGGCGTTGCGCAGCGCCGTGCCGAGCTGGTCGGCCAGCGCCTGCAGACCGCTCAGCTCCTGCCGCGAGTGGAGGCGCGAGGCCCTCGAGTGAAGATCCAGAACACCGGTGATCCGCCCGCCAGTATGGATGGGCACAACCACCCGCGCCACCGTAGCGGGCCAGGCCGGATCAGGCGGGAAGCGCTGGCTCCGCTGCATATCCGGCACGAAGATCGCCTCGTCGCGCCGCAGGGCCTCGGCCAGCACGCCGGCCTCGTCGGGCGCCGGCTCTCCCGGCCCGCCCTCCGCCGTGGCCTGCTCGTAGACAAGCCCGCCGGCCTGCTCCGAGCAGCGCAGCAGGTAGACCGCGTCGTAGCCGTAGTGGGCGCGGATGCGCTCGACGATCGCCCGGGAGAGCGCCTCCCGCTCGAGGATCGCGGTCACCTGCCGATTGATCGCCTGGCTCGCCTCGAGCTGGGCGAGCTGCTCGCGCTCCTGGTGGCGGTTGACGCCAACCAGACGGCTCGGCAGGTGGGCCATGGCGATCAGCTTCTTCGCGGCGACCTCGGCGATATTCTGCGCAGTGACGAGGCGGGGCCGGTAGCGACAGTGGGGCGGCAGGGGCAGCCGTGCCATCGCCCGCTGAGCCACCTCCACCGCCTCGCGGCCGAGGTCGAGGGGCGAGACCTCCACCGTGGCGTCCATCTCGCCCTCGGCGATCGCCGCGAGCGCTAGGGGGTCACCGTCGATCCCGACGACAACCGTTCGCTCGTCAACCAGGCCCAACTCGCGCCCCACATCGCGGGCCGCCAGGGCGAGGGCGTCGGAAAAGCCGAGGATGCCGGCGAGCGGGCCGCCGAGCCGCGTCATCAGGCCGGGGAGCGCGGCCCGCGCCTGCTCATTGTTCCAGGGCGACTGAAGCTGGCGCTGGATGATCTGCGGGAAGCACCCCAGCGCCTCGCGGGCGCCGTCGAGGCGGCTGCGGCCGCTCTGCAGCTCGCCCACGAGCAGAACCTCGCCGCGGCCCTCGAGGCGCTCCGCCAGGTAGCGGGCGCCGATCTGGGCGGCCTCGTAGAGGCCAACCGTGGTGATGAAGCGGGGGTGGCGCAGCGGGTGCTCGTTCAGGTAGATCACCGGCAGACCTACATGGAGCAACCGCCGCAGCAGCGAGGCCGGGAAGAGATGGCTGATCAGGGCGTCGAGCTCCTGGGCCAGAATCAGCTCAAAAGCGGTGAGCTCCTGGTCGGGGCTGTAGGCCTCCACGGGGTCGAGGTCGATCGGCACCAGGTCAAGCCCCATCAGCCGAGCCTGCTGCGCAATGCCCTCCCGCATCTGCACCCAGAAGGGGTCGGCCGGGGGCACCTGAACGCCAAGCCGCATCATCGCAGCCATGAGCTCCCTCGTCTATCGCCGCCCAGTGGTGTGTAGCCGCAATTGTAGCAGATCGCCTGGCGGCGGGCGGGCAGCCGTCCCCTACCACCTGCACGGTGCGTGAAGTTGCGAGTGGGCTCCGCCCCTCGCGCACCCCGCCAAGGGAGTGGCTGCCCTCTTGGAACCCCCGAAGCCGACAGCCGCCTCAGTCCGCGTACCATCGCTGCATGCCCCTCGGCGCCGAGAGCGGGTAATGCCCGTCGTGCCATCGCCAGGCGCGTCTTTCTTTTCGCGTCTTCCTTTTCGCGTCTTCGCGTTTTCGTTTCGCGTTTTTCGCGCCGTTTCGCGTCATTCGCGATCCAAACGCCCCCCTGTGCTACACTGATGGCGCGATGCCCCCACGCTAGAGCTTCACCCTGGCCGGCCGTTCCCAAGCATTTTCGTTGCGGCCGCGCCCGAGCCCAGGAAAGCGGAGGCGTATGCTCCTGCCCCAGCAACCCTCTGATGAGGCCTCCGCCGTCGGCGTGACGCTGCGCGAGGCCGTCGCGAGCGACGAGCCCTTCCTCTGGCTAATGCTCTTCCACGCGGCCCACATGGCCGCAGACGGCGCCCGCTCCCCCGATGAGGCCCGCGAACACCCCTTCCTCGCGAAGTTCGTGCGCGCTTGGGGTCGGCCCGGCGACCTGGGCGTGATCGCCGAGGATCGCCCTGATGGGCGGCCGCTGGGCGCGGCCTGGCTGCGCCACCTCACCGGCGCGGAGAAGAGCTACCCCGCCGTGGACGATGCCTACCCGGAGCTCGCGATCGCCGTGCTGCCCGAGCGCACAGGCAGCGGGATCGGCCGCGCGCTGCTCGGGCGGCTGCTCGACTTGGCCCACCCCCACTACCCCGGCATCGTGCTGAGCGTGCGGGCCGACAATCCGGCGCGCCGGCTCTACGAGCGCCACGGCTTTGTGGTGAGCGACGAGATCGTCAACCGCGTCGGCACCCACTCCTACGTGATGGAGCGGCGCCTCTAGGCGGATAGCCCGCCCCCGGCAAATTGCCGCGACCTGCGACGCGTGCTAGAATCTGGGCTCCCCGACAAACTTGTGGAGAGCAGAAGCATGACTATCACGCCGCAGCAGGAGCTCCTCGCGCACCTGGACCATCACGATGAGAAGTACGCGTACCTGGCCCGGCAGATCTGGGAGCGGCCCGAGATCGCCCTGGAGGAGCGCTTCGCCTCAGCGCTGCTGGCCGACGAGCTGGAGGCGGCTGGCTTCAGCGTGGAGCGGGGTGTAGGCGGGCTGCCCACCGCCTTCGTCGCTAGTTGGGGCAGCGGCGGGCCGACGATCGGCATCCTCGGCGAGTACGACGCGCTGCCGGGCCTCTCACAGCGCATGGCGAGCGAGCGCGCTCCGCTGCAGGAGGGCGGGCCGGGACACGGCTGCGGCCATAACCTCTTCGGCGTCGCCAGCCTCGGGGCAGCCCTGGCCCTCAAGGCGCTGATGCAGCAGCGACAGCTTGCCGGCACCGTGCGCTACTACGGCTGCCCCGCCGAGGAGACGCTGGTCGGGAAGACGTTTATGGCCAAGGCCGGCGTCTTCGATGACCTCGACGCAGCCCTCGCCTGGCACCCCGGCGACATCAACAGCGTCTGGGCCGGCTCATCGCTGGCCATGAACTCCTTCAAGGTCAACTTCTACGGCGTGGCCTCCCACGCCGCCGTGGACCCGCACAACGGCCGCTCCGCCCTCGACGGCGCGCAGCTGATGGATGTGGGCGTCAACTATCTGCGGGAGCATATCATCCCCGAGGCGCGCATCCACAGTGTGATCACCAGCGGCGGCCAGGCACCGAACGTCGTCCCTGCCTACGCCCAGATATGGTACTTCGTGCGGGCGCCCCGCCGCGATCAGGTGGACGCGATCTATGCCCGCGTGCTGGATATCGCCAAGGGCGCCGCGCTGATGAGCGGCACCAGCTACGACGTGGAGTTCGTCACCGGCTGCTACGACCTGCTGCCGAACCAGCCGCTCTCGCGCCTGCTGCTCGCCAATCTGCAGGCCGCCGGCCCGCTCAGCTTCACCCCCGAGGAGCAGGCCTTCGCCCGTGAGCTGCAGCGCAGCTTCTCGCCCGATACGATCGCGAACTCCATGGCCCACACCCAGCGCGTGGTGAGCTGCGAGCTCGACCCGGCCCTGGCCGAGACGCCCCTCTGGGAGCAGATCCTGCCCCACAGCGAGACGCCCCCCACAATGTCCGGCTCCACCGAGGTTGGCGACGTGAGCCAGATCACACCGACAGGGCAGATCACCACCACCTGCTGGCCCTTCGGCACGCCGGGCCATAGCTGGCAGATCGTCGCCTCCTGCGGCTCCAGCATCGGTTTCAAGGGCATGCAGCTGGCCGCCAAGGCCCTCGCCCTCACCGGCCTCGACCTGCTCACCAAGCCCGAGGTGCTCGCCGAGGTGAGGGCCGACTTCGAGCGCCGCAAGCAGGGCCGGCCTTATGTCTCGCCCCTGCCCGACGACGCGAAGGCGCAGTAGGGCCGAAGCATTAGCCTAACGAATACTTCGCCCTACTGAGGTCTACCTGGAGCCACCTTATGCTCACCGTAACCTTTTACGCCCACGCGAGCTTCCGCCTCGTTGGCGACGGGCTCACAGTGGTGACCGACCCGTATACGCCCGGCCCAACGGGCTCAGGCTTCGACCCGATCGATGAGCCAGCCGACCTGGTGATCATGAGCTCGGCCACCGATCGCTTCCACAGCGACCCGAGCCACATCCGCGGCGATCCCACGGTCGTCAACGCCCTTGAGCTCCCGCTCGAAGGCGCCACGGTGCGCGGCCTGACGATCCGGCCCTTCCCCTCGATGGAGAACCTGAACTTCGACTTCGGGCGCGACCCCGACGCCAACGCGATGTATCTCTTCAAGCTGGGCGGCGTGCGGGTGCTGCACATGGGCGATGTCGGCAACCCCATCGCGGAGGAGCAGCTGGCGCAGCTCGCCGGCCAGGTGGATCTGCTGCTCGCGCTCGCCGGTGGGCACGCCACGATCGCCCTCGACGATCTCGACGCCGCGATCGCCGCCATCAGGCCCCGCATCGTGATCCCGATGCACTACCACCATCCGCGCGGCGTGCTCGATATCCTCCCGGTGGCGACCTTCGCCGGGCGCTACCCGCCCGAGCAGGTAACCTACGCGGGAACGCCCACCATCACCATCAACCCCGCCGCGCTCCCCGAGTCGCTGCAGATCGTGGTGCTGGAGCAGTCGCGGTAGAGGTTACTTGTACGGTTACAGTAGCTTGGCGCATCCTGGCCGTGCAGCAGCGCCGCCCCCTAAGCGCCGCCCCCCAAGCTTGAAGCTTGGGGGGCGGCTTGGGTGGCGCTTGGGGGGCGGCCTAGACCTATTACCCTGCTTAGTGCGTGGCGAGCGCCGGCTGAGTCGCCGCGGCGCCCGGCTCCTCGGGCGGGGTCGAGCGGCGCACGAAGAGCGTCAGCACCAGGCCGAGCACAGCGATGCCAGCCGCGAGGGCGAAGGCGCTGTGCAGCCCGGCGCTCAGCGTCTCGACGGGGGTTGCGGCGGGGTTGGCCTGCTGGTGGGCCGCCGCGCTGGTCGTCATCACCGTCACCAGGAGCGCGGTGCCCATCGCCCCCGCCACCTGCTGCAGGGTGCTGGCGATCGCGCTGCCGTGGGCGTGCAGCGCCCGAGGCAGCTGGTTGAGCCCCGTGGCGAAGGTGGGCGTGAAGATCAGGGCCAGGCTGGTGTTGAAGGCGATATGAAGCGCCAGCAGCAGCGGCACCGGCGTCGTGGCGCTGAGCGTGGTGTAGCCCAGGAGCGCCAGAGTCAGCAGGGTGGCGCCGCTCGTGACCAGGGCCCGCGGCCCGTAGCGGTCGAAGAGCCGCCCGATAAACGGCGAGGCCGTGCCCATCAGCACGCCGCCCGGCAGCAGCAGGAGCCCCGTCTGCAGAGGCGTGAACTGGCGGATCGTCTGGAGGTAGATCGGCAGCAGCAGTGCCGAGGCGAAGAGCGCCATCATCACCAGCATCACCAGCACCACGCTCAGCCGGAACATCGGGTAGCGCAGGGCCCGCAGGTCGAGCAGCGGCGCCTCGAGGACCAGCTGGCGCCAGACGAAGCCGCCGAGGGCGATGAACCCCAGGCCCAACGCCATCAGCACGACGGGGCTTCCCCAACCGCCGCCCTCACCAGCGCTGCTGAAGCCGTAGACTAACCCGCCGAAGCCGATGGCCGCGAGGGCCACCGAGGGCAGGTCGAGGCGGGCGGCCCGCCGCTCGCCCACGTTCTGCAGGTAACGGGCGCCGTAGGCCACGACGCCAAGCGCGATCGGCAGCACGAAGAAGAACAGGAAGCGCCAGGAGAGCGCCTGCACGATCAGGCCGGAGATCGTCGGCCCAACGGCAGGGGCCACCGAGATCACGATGCTCACGGTCCCCATCATCGCCCCGCGCCGCTCCAGCGGCACGAGCGCCAGGATGGTCGTCGTCAGCAGCGGCAGCATGATCGCTGTGCCGGAGGCCTGCAGCATGCGGCCCATCAGCAGCACAGGGAAGGCCGGGGCGAGGCCGGCCACCAGGGTGCCCAGCGAGAAGGCGCCCATCGCCGTCAGGAAGAGCGCCCTGGTCGTGAAGCGCTGCATAAGGAAGCCCGTCGTCGGGATGAGCACGGCCATCACCAGCATGTAGATCGTGGCGAGCCACTGGGCGGTGCTCGCGCTGATCTGCAGGTCGGCCATCAGCTTGGGCAGCGCAACGTTCATGATCGTCTCGTTGAGGATGACGACGAACGTCGCGATCAGCATCGTGAGGATCACGCCCAGATCGCGGCGCGAGATCTCTTTGACGGGCGGGGCATTGGTAGGTTCGGACATCAAGCAGGTCTCCTCCAAGGGGTGATCCAAGGCGCAGCTCAACACGCGGCGCGACTCGCCCCTGAGCCGCGCCGAACGTTTCAGCTCCTAAGCTGCGGGCACGTCAACTACAACGGAGATATGGTGCCACAAAGACTATACCAGGGAGTGCGGGGCGAGACAACAGCCCGCGAGCCTACGACACTGGGCTGAGGGCGGGGTCGTAGGGGAAACAGATGGTGAAGCTGCTGCCCTCGCCCTCCACACTCTTCACTTCGACGCTGCCGCCGTGGAGCTCCACGATCTCCCGCACGACATACAGCCCCACGCCCATGCCGCCGATACGACGTTCCTCGGCATTGGGCGCCCGGTAGAAACGGCTGAAGAGCCGCGGTAGCGCGGCCGCCGGGATGCCGATGCCATGGTCCTCAACCGTCAGGCGAGCCTCGCTCTCACGGACGGAGGCCCGCACGACGATGGGGCCGCCGGCAGGGCTGTACTTGACTGCGTTCTGCAGCAGGTTCTGCAGCACCTGCTCCAGGCGCAGAGCGTCTCCCTTGATCATCAGCGGCTCAGCCGGTAATTCGAGGCAGATCGTATGCAGCTCCAGGGTCGGCTCCAGCTCCTCCGCCACCTGGCGGGCGAGGGCGACAAGATCGAGCGGGGCCGGCCGGATCGTGAGCTGGCCACCCTGCATCCGGGAGAGGTCGAGCAGCGAGAGGATGAGCGTGTGCAGCCTGGCGGCCTGGCCCTCGATCACGAGGAGCGCGCGCAGGTCGCGGGGGCTGACGGCGGGGTTGGCGCTCAGGTGCTTGCGCACCATGCTGATGTAGCCCATCAGCGTGGTGAGCGGCGTCTTTAGCTCGTGTGAGGCGACCGAGAGGAACTGGTCGCGGGCGGCCACGGCGGCCTGGGCCTCGGCGTAGAGACGCGCGTTCTCGAGAGCCAGGGCCACGCGGCGGGCCAACTCCTCGGCGAGGCGCAGCTCGTCGGGGCCGAAGCGGCCCGCCCGCTCGCCCACGAAGAGGATGGCCCCTAGCACCCGCTGGCCTACCAGCAGCGGGACGCAGAGCATGGAGCGGAAGCCAACGGCCCGCATCAGCCGCACGTGCTCAGCATCACGGCACGTCGCCGCCAGGAGGCTGTCGGAGATCTCAGGGATCAGCTCCGGCTGCCGGGTGCGCACCACCCGGCCGCTGCCGTGGGGCGCGGCCGGGTCGAGGGGATAGCGGGTCGCCAGCTCCCAACCCAGGGGCAGCCGCTCGGGGTCGGCGTGGCTGAGCGCGACGGTCTTCAGGCTGCCATCGGGCTCCAGCAGATTGATGGCGAACCAGTCGGCGAGGGCGGGCACCACCAGGTCGGCCACGGTGCGCAGCGTGGCCTCCTGATCCAGGGAGCTCGCCAGGGCCACCCCGGCCGCGCTGAGGAAGCGCTCAGCAAGCTCGGCCCGCTTCTGGGCGGTGATGTCGCGGAAGATGTTCACCACCATGCTCACCGCGCCATGCTCGTCGAAGATCGGCGTGGCGCTGACGATCGCCCAGCGCTCTACACCGGTCGGCAGAACGTGGAAGCGCAGGGTCTGATGGGCGACCGGCTGCCCCTCGAGCGCGACACGGCCCGGCAGGCGCTCAATGGGGAAGGGGGCGCCGGTCTCATCGAACAGCTCGAAGCGGCGCAGCAGCTCAGGGATCGGCGTGGCGAGCATCTCCGCGGCGCTGGCGAACCCGCTCAGGTGGGCGGCCGCATCGTTGGCGTAGATCAGAGTCCTGCTGCGCTCCTGCACGATAATGCCGTCGGTGATGCCCCGCAGGATGATCGCCAGCTGGTCGCGGGAGGCCCGCAGCTCCTGCTCGGCCTTGCGGCGGGCGGTGATATCGCGGAACACCAGCACGACGCCGCTGAGCGCGCCATCGTCGGCGTTGATCGGCGCGGCGCTATCGTCGATCGGGATCGCCCGCCCGTCGCGGGCGAGCAGCAGCGCATGGCTGGCCAGGCCCATCACGGTGCCCGAGCGCAACACCTGATCGACCGGACTCTCTATGGGAAGGCCCGTTGTCTCGTGGACGATATGGAAGACCTCGGGCAGGGGACGGCCCTCAGCCTCGCTGGCCGGCCAGCCGGTGAGCGCCTCGGCGACGCCGTTCATAAAGCGGACGCGGCCGGCCATATCGGTGACGATCACCGCGTCGCCGATGCTGGCCAATGTGGTGCGGAACCACTCTCGCTGCTCGATCTCGGCGCTATGGAGTTGGGCATTATCGATCGCGAGGGCGGCGCGCCGGGCCAGCACCGTGGCCCACTGCGCGTCGGTGACGGTATAGCGCCTGGCCTCGTCGGACGAGATGAGGTTGAGGACGCCGATCGCCCGGCCGCGGGCGACCAGCGGCACGAACATCGCCGAGCGAACCACGATGGCCTGCAGCAGCCGCAGATGCTCCTTATCCTGGGCGATGGCAGCCAGCTGCTCAAGGCTCAGTTCCTCGTGCAGCTGCGGCTCGCCCGTGAGCATGGCCTGCCAGGCGCCGCCGGGGGCATCGCGCCGGGCGGGATAGCGGCGGTGCAGCTCGTAGGCCAACTCCGCCCTGGCCGGGTCGGTGTGAGCCACAGCCACCCGCTGCAGCTCCCCTCGCTCGTCGAGCACATCCACCGCGCACCAGTCGCCCAGCGCAGGGACCATCAGGCGAGCCACGCGCTGGAGCGTAGTGGCGTAGTCGAGGGAGCCGGAGAGGATGGCGCTCGCCTCGATGGTGGCTTCCAAGCGGCGCCAGGCCTCGTCGGCAGCGTGGCGCGCCTCCCGTTCCCGCTCGGCCAGGGACGGCCCTTCACCCGCCAAGGCTGCGCCGAGCGCGGCCAGCAGGCGGCGCCCGTCGCCCGGGCCCCGCGGGATGTAGGCCTCGAGCCCGGCCTCGAGAGCCGCCACGGCGATGGCGCTGTGGCTCCGCTCGCCCCACATGATCACCGGGCAGGCCGGCGCCCAGGCCCTGATCTGTTCAAACAGCTGCAGCCCGTCGCCCCAAGCCAGCGCGGGGCCGATCAGGGCCGCATCGAAGGCGCCGCCCCGCAAGGCCTGCTCAAGCTCCTCGGCGCTCATCGGCTCGGTCACGGCGAGCTCTGAGAAGGCTGAGGCCAGCGCGCGCCTGAGATACGCGCGGTCCTCGGCTGGTTCGATGACAACAAGGAGTTGGGGCATAGCGGCTCGGATTTCCTGGCGGTCAGCTCTACGTAGAACCACAGAGATCTTCGGTGGGCCCATAGAGGCCCAAGGATTCGCCCCGGATAGCGCCCGTACCACACGAGCGATCTGGGGCGAATCCTTGACCGTCCCTCCCGAGTGGGTTCAATTTGGTATCCGCCATTCTAACGTGAAACCTAAAGTCGTGCGTATCCACGCACAGGGCATGAGCAACGTCCGTGGGGCGCTGCCCCACACCCGGCTTGGTGTCAGCGACACGCCCGCTGCGGGGCGCAAGTGCTTCGCGCCACTTTGTCCGCCGCCCCGTACCCCGGCCCAGGATGGCCCGCGCGGGCCCTCCTGGACCTCCCGCGCCAGGGGACAACATCCCCTGGAGCTCTAAAGCCGACGCCCGCCAGCGCCGAGAGCGCCATCGCTACATGCCCCTCGGCGCCAAAAGCGGTTGATACCCGTCGTGCCGCCAACTGCGCGACAGCTTCGCGTCTTCCGCCTTCGTGCTTCGCGCCGCTTCGTTTCGCGTCATTAGCCCCGTTTCGTGTCATTCGCGATCCAAACGTCCCCCTGCGGGGCTGCTGGCGCCGAGCGGGTAGTGCCGCTCCCGCTCTCGGCGCTGAGGAGCATGCGCCGCCAGCCGCCTCGCTTGGGAACGCCGTCGGATTTGGGGGTCCGGGGGCAAGGCCCCCGGCGCGGGGGTTGTCAGGGTGGCGAATGCCGAAGGCACCCTCGAAGAGGGCGTCCGCCCCCTGACGGCAGGATGCGGGATGGCAGCTTCCCGCTCACATCGCTCGCGCATTGGATACAGGGCATGAGCAATGTATCCTGGCACACGCGCGCTGGCGCTCCTGGCCGCGGGGTGGCATAATAGCGCCATGCCACTTGAGCGCGAACCAGCAACGAAGGCGCGGAGCATCGCTTGGGGCTTGGGCGCAGGGCTCATCAGCAGCCTCTGCTGCCTCGGACCGGCCGCAGCGGCCCTCCTCGGCCTCGGCGCTTCCTCCTCCCTCGCCGGACTGCAGCTCGGCCGGGCGCCAGCCATCGCCCTTGGCCTGACGGCTCTCGCCTTCGGGGTGGTGCTCGCCCTCCGGCGCGGCGCCGCCTGTGCGCTCCCCCCGGCGCGACGCCTGAGATCGCCCCTGATCACGCTGGCCTGCTTCGGCATGAGCTACACCTTGCTCGCCGTCGCCATCCCCTCGGTCGCGGCCCGGCAGATCGCCGCGGCGCCGCTTCCCCCAGCGGCAGCCCCAACTGCCGAGGCCGCCGGAGAGACGCGCCGGCTCATCCTCAGCATCCCGAAGATGGACTGCCCGCCCTGCGCCGCGATCGTCCAGAGGCGCCTCGCCGAGCAGTCGGGCGTCACGGCGTTTCTCGCCACCTCAGACTCTGATGAGGTCAGGATCGACTACCGGCCCGCGATCGTCAGTGCCGACGCCCTCGCCGGCCTCTTCCCTCCTTCGTACCAGGTCTCGGTTCTGAATGATGTTCCTTTGGCGAATCCCTGAGTAGCGCCACAGCAGTCTGTGACGATGAAGCCTTACGGGCGGCCCGCCGTGGCCGCCCGCGCAGGTAATGTAGCCCTTGCAGAAGCGTACTATTGGAGGCTAGTAATGGCGAAGGTCGCGGTGGTGACGGGCGCGGGCAGCGGCGTGGGGCGGGCGACGGCGATCCTGCTGGCGCGGGCCGGCTGGAGCGTGGCTCTGGTGGGCCGGCGCGAAAGCGCCTTGCAGGAGACGGCGGCGGCCGCGGGCGAGGGCACCCTGCTCAGCCTCCCCTGCGATATCGGCGACCAGCGGGCCGTTGCCACCATGGCCGAGGCGGTGGAGGCACAGCTCGGCCCGGCCGAGGCCTTAGTGAACGCCGCTGGCATCAACACGCCAAAGCGCAGCTTCGCCGCCCTGAGCATGGAGGATTATCACCGGTTGGTGGCCACCAACATGCACGGCGCCTTCTACTGCGTCCAGGCTTTCCTGCCTGGCATGCGCCAGCTCGGCCGCGGGACGATCGTCAACATCGACTCGATCGCAGGGCTGCGGGCGAGCGTCAAGGCGGGCGTGGCCTACTCGATGACGAAGTTCGCTATGGCCGGGCTCACCCAGGCGATCAACGCCGAGGAGCGGGAGAACGGCATCCGCGCCTGCACGATCTTCCCCGGCGACATCAACACGCCGCTGCTCGACCAGCGCCCCAGCCCGCCGCCGCCCGAGGCTCGCGAGCGCATGCTGCAGCCCGAGGACGTAGCCCGCTGCGCGCTGCTGGCGATCGAGTTGCCGCCCCGCGCCGTGATCGAGGAACTCGTGCTTGTGCCTGGGCCGGGGAATTAGGAAGAGCGCCCGCAAGGTTGGCGTATCGGCACATCTACGCCAACCTTGCGAAGCGGCGCCTCTACTCCTCATCACTTCTCACGTGGCCCGTACGAGTGGCCACTGAGGATCGCCCTGATCTCGGCCGCCGAGGTGGCGCGCTGTAGTGCAGCCATGCGGGCCGCCTCCTCCTGCTGGAGCGCCCGCGCGTTCCGCAGCACATCCGCGAGTCTGGCGGCGGGGAACTTCACCGCGCCGTTCTCGTCCATGTGGATGATCTCGCCCGGCGCCACATCCATGCCGCCCACGGACACCGGCACATTGATCGCCTGCACCGCCATCGCCCCGTGGCCCGCCGTCACCCCGGTGAGCA
>DAOUGF010000623.1:0-5053 GCA_034429295.1 Chloroflexaceae bacterium | reverse complement strand
CCAGCCGCTCCGGGTCGCCGCCAGTAACACGCACCGCATTACAGTGCAGATCGTCGCGAATGATCTGCAACTCGCGGGTAACAACGTCGATTTCGAACAGCTCGCGGCTGCTCACCCCCTTGTTGATGAAGCCGGTATCGTAGTTAATGCCTTTGGCTCGCATCTGTCGCGCCTTTCACATGGGTGCCTGTACGGGCCGGGTAGTGCCCGTACAGCGTAGTTGTGCTGCTTCGGGAGATTGGCCACACCGACGCCGCTGAGCCGCGCCCCCAAGCTCTCAGCTTGAGGGCGCGAGAGCAGGCGCCAGAGTGTGCCAGGGTGATGAGGCCGTATACATGGGTGCCTGTGCGGGCCGGGTAGTGCCCGTACGGCGTAGTTGTGCTGCTTCGGGAGGTTGGCCACACCGGCGCCGCTGAACCGCGCCCCAAGCTCTCAGCTTGAGGGCGCGAGAGCAGGCGCCGTAAGGACACTAGGGCTTGAGCATGCGCAGCAGGATGCCCGGCTCAGGGCAGAGCCGGTGAAATTGCTCGGGATAGTGCAGTGCGAACCTGGCCAGGCCATCGAGCGCTGCGGCGACGGCGATCACCAGCTGGTCTGGATCACCCGCCGCCACTTCTCCGCTGGCTTGCCCCTCGACGATCAGCTGTCGCAGCTCGCTAAGAAAGCGCTCCCGATGCTGACGGATCAGCTCAACAAGGTCAGGTGGCGCCTTATCGGAGCTGAGCACTTGATCGAGCAGCTGAAAGATCTCCAGGTGATCGCGCCGGTATTCGACCACCCGCGTGATCAGTTGGGCAAGGCGCTCTCCCGGCGTTACGGGGCGCTCGGACTGGGGCTGTGCGGTTGCGAGCGCAGCCTGCTCCAGAGCTTCCGTCACCAATTCGCGGTAGATCTGCTCCTTGCTGGTGAAGTAACGGTACGCCAGCCCTTGGCTAACTCCCGCGGCCTGAGCGATATCCGCCATCGTCGCCGCATGCCCCTTGCGAGCGAAGGCCTGCCTGGCGCCTTCGAGAATGTTGGCCCGTTGTAGTTCACGCGAACGCTGTCCCTCGCCAACTGCCGGCTGCATAGCACCATCCTCTATACGAACGAATGAATGAATGATTCATTCACTCACAAGCATGCCACTCGGCAGCAGCTTTGTCAAGTTCCTCGGCGGCAGCGGCGGAAACGATAGGGCGTATGGCGCGCCCACAAGCTAGATCCAGGGGCAGGGGCGGCATCCGCGACGTATATAAAACTTATGTGACAATCGCAGCGACAGGGTGAGAGAGCGTCACCTATTTGTAGTGCTGCAGTCGCCGCCAAGTTGAAAATTTTGTCATCCACGCCGCCCGTAAGACGCTGGCAGCTACTACACAAGGGCTATATACTACTATGACAGCCTGCGCGGGCTTGGAACCGCAGCCCGTACTCTGCGGACGAGAAGGTCAGTCATGCCAGCCTCCATCCTAGTCGTCGATGACCACCCGCTCTACCTCAACACCGTCAGCCAGATGCTGGAAATGTACATCCCCCAAGTCAGCATCCGGCGCGCGACCAACGGAAGCACCGCCCTTCAGCTGGTGCAGGAACATGCCTTCGATCTGCTCCTCCTCGACTACCAACTTCAGACGATGACCGGCACGGACCTGGTTCGCCAGCTGCGCGCACGCGCCGCGCGGGCCGGCCGGCCCCTGCCTCCTGTCATCATTATGTCGAGCCAACCCGATGTGGCGCTCTTCGCGCGAGCGCTGGGGGTAGAGGCGTTTCTCCCCAAGCCCATGGCCGAAGAGCAGATCACGACCACGATTGTGCCGCTGCTGAACAGAATGGGAGTGGCGACGGCTCGCCGGCCCCTGCTCTGGAGTATTCGCCGGGGCTGAGCCTTCGGAACAACTTGCTAGACAGACGGGCGGCCACGACGGGCCGCCCGTATGATTCCCTCGGCAGGTTTGGGTTGGGGGTTGAGTGACGAGCGACCACAGACGACAGACCACCGTCGGGCAGGGTGCGGGCGGTCGTCGGTCGTCCGTCGTCGGTCGTCCCTACCAGCTACCCACGGGTCCGCGGGCGAGCCACCGATTGGCGCTCGATGAGGCGGCAGGCGAGCGAGACGCGGATGGGGGTGAGGTCGCGGGCGGCGGCGCGATCGAGCAGGCGCCGCACCGCCAGCGCGGCCAGCTCGGCAGTCTCGATCCGCACCGTCGTGAGCGGCGGCGAGAGGAAAGCCGCCGTCGCGATGTCGTCGAAGCCGACGACCGAGAGATCCTGCGGGATGCGCAGGCCAGCCTCTTGGGCGGCGCGCATCAAGCCCATGGCGGCGAGGTCGTTGGCGCAGAAGGCGGCGGTGAAGTCGGGCGGGCCGGCGGCGAGGCGGCGCTGCATCGCCTCGTAGGCCGACTCGGCGTTGATCGGGACATCGATCACCAGCTGCGGATCAAACGGGATGCCGGCCTCCTCCAGCGCGGCCCGGTAGGCTTCGGTGCGCCGCCTGATGGTGCGCCGCTGCGATGCGGTGATATGCAGGATGCGCCGGTGGCCATGGGCGATCAGGTGGCGCACGGCGAGCAGCGCGCCCTGGCGGTTATCGGGCAAGAAGGTGTCGAGGGGCAGCTCGCGCTGGTCGACATTGATCATGACCAGGGGCGCGTTCAGCCCGCGGATCGCCTCGATCAGCGCCGGGTCGTCGATCGACAGCAGCAGCAGCCCGTCCACACCATTCTGGCGCAGCCGCTCCAGCACCGTCTCGGCGTTCGCCATGCTGGTGCCGAGGGTGGCGTAGTTCAGGTGCAGGCCCTCGCGGCCGCACGCCGCCTCCACGCCGCTGAGCACATCGGCGTGGAAGGGATCGAGGGCGGGAGCGAGCGGGAGGCTCGTCAGCAGGCTGATGTTCTGGACGCGCCCGGCCTGCCGTGATCCGTTGCGCTGGTAGCCCAACTCGGCAGCCACGGCCAGCACCCGCTGCTGCACCGACTCGCTGATGCCGGCGGCGTTGTTCAGCACCCGCGAGACCGTGCTGACAGAGACGCCGGCCCGCTCCGCAATCTCGCGCTGCGGGATCCGTCGGCTGCTGCTGGGTTTCGAGTCGTCGCTGATCATAGCCCTGTTCCTCTTGCAACCGCTGATGCGCTTTAAGTATAGCCCCATTCTGAAAGATTGCAAGATCCAGCCGAAATTTGCAGAAAATTCCTGCAACCACCACCTGGTTTATTGGCGTTTTTCCCATTTCAGAGCCTGAAATACAGCAAACCTCCTGTGCTATCACGACGCCGTTGGCTCTTGACTTCTGCAAGTGCTGTGCTATATTTTCCGCAAGCCAGGCAGAAAATTCCCGCATATTTGCGACGCAGCAAAGCAAGGAGTCCTCGTGCAAGAGCCATCACTGCAGCTGCACCCTTCCGTCGAGCTGCTCCAGGGTGCAGTTCGGTGCGCCCTGCAAACGATCGACGCAAATCTCGCAGCCTTTGGCGACTGCTACCCCGACGACACCACGGTCGGCAACCGCTACCAGCCGCGACGGGCGCGCGACGGCTTCGCCGCGGGCGGCAACTTCGGATGGACGACGAGCTTCTGGCCGGGGATGCTCTGGCTCGCCTATGAGCTGAGCGGCGATGAGCGCTACCTGCAGGCGGGCGAGCGGCACCTCGACAGCTTCGTAGCGCGGGTCGAGCAGGGGATCGACCTCGACACCCACGATCTGGGCTTCCTCTACACGCTGGCCTGCGTGGCCCCTTGGCGGCTCACCGGCAACCAGCGGGCCAGGGATGCCGCGCTGCTGGCCGCCGACGCGCTGATGAATCGCTACCTGGAGGCGGCCGGCATCTTTCAGGCTTGGGGCGATCTAGCCAACCCCGAGCAGCGCGGGCGGGCGATCATCGACAGCCTGATGAACATGCCGCTGCTCTACTGGGCCAGCGAGCAGCGGGGCGAGGCGCGCTTCGCCGAGGCCGCCCACCGCCACGCCACCAGGATGCGGGACGTTATGCTCCGCCCCGATGATAGCACCTACCACACCTTTTACTGGGACGCAGAGACGGGCGCGCCGCTGCGGGGCCGCACCGAGCAAGGCCACGCCGACGATTCCTGCTGGGCTCGTGGCCAGGCCTGGGCGATCTACGGCTTCACCCTGAACTACCGCTACACCGCCGATGCCTCGCTCCTCTACGCCGCCGAGCGCTGTGCCGACTACTTCCTGCGCCACCTCCCCGATGACCAGGTGGTCTACTGGGACCTGACGCTCACCGACGGCAGCGGCGAGGAGCGGGACAGCTCGGCGGCGGCGATCGCCGTCTGCGGCCTGCAGGAACTGGGCTACTGGCTGCCCGCCGGCGCCCGGCGACAGCGCTACGAGGATGCGGCCGCTGCGATCCTCGCATCGCTCGCGGAGCACTACGCGCCCTGCGACCTAGCGGTGTCTAATGCGCTCTTGCTCCATGGCGTATACGACAAGCCCAAAGGCAAGGGCGTGGACGAGGGCACCCTCTGGGGCGACTACTTCTACCTGGAGGCGCTGACCCGCACGCTCAAGCCCGAATGGCAGCTCTACTGGTAGCCAGCTAGAAAGGAGCGCGCTCGCGAGTACAGCAGGCATAGGCGGCGGTTCGCTCGGAGAAGGGATGAAGACTCCGGCGCCCTGGGCGCGGAAACAGACGTAACCGGATGGCACGGTAGCCGAAAGGAAGGTAGTATCGTGAAGAATGTTCTTGCGTGGCCACTGACGGCGCTACTGCTGGCTGTGCTGGTGGGATGCGGCGCCACTGCCCCGAGCGCCCCTGCGGCCAGCGATGGGGGCCAGGCCGCTCCGGCCGCCACCAGCGGCGAGGCCTCCTCCAGCGGCGAGGCCGCCCCGGCGGGCGAGACGATCACCCTGAAGATGACGGCGTGGGACGTCGCCACCACCCCCTACTGGCAGGCGGGGATCGACGCCTACGAGGCCCAGAACCCGAACGTCAAGGTGGAACTGGTCGAGATCTCCTCCCAGGAGTACCAGGACAAGCTCAACGTCATGCTCTCCGGCGGCGACGACACGGATATCCTGACGGTTAAGGATATCCCTGGTTACGCCGCGATG
>DAOUGF010000622.1:0-5707 GCA_034429295.1 Chloroflexaceae bacterium | reverse complement strand
GCGCCGAGAGTGATTGTGCCGGTGAGCGCTGCGCCGTCCTCGCTGCCGGCGCCGCCCGCCACGAGTTGCCCGTTCACCCAGAGCCAGCCCCCGTCCGCGGCGGTGACGCGGAAGGTGTAGACGCCGGCCACCGGGGCCACGAAGACCCTTGTCTGCTCGACGATGAAGCGGTCGCTCAGCTCGGGGGCCTGCGGCAGCGGCCCACCCTCGCCCCAAGCCAGCGTCTCGCCATGCCAGGGGAAGCTGCCGACGTAGGCGCCCCGCAGCGCGGCGCCGGCGTCAGGCGCGCGGGCCAGGAAGTTGTCGGGCGCATCGACGCGGTAGACATGAGCCAGGGGCCGCAGTAGCTCGTCGTAGGCGGCCGGCGCTGGCGGCTGCCGCTCCGGAGTGACAGTGATGGTCGTCGCGCCGGCGCCTTGGGCCAGATAGCCCACATACTCGTTGATCGCGCCGGCCTGGAGCGAGAGGATGCCCGGTGTTCGCAGCCGTACGTAGCCGATCACCTCCCGCACCTCGCCGGGCTCCAGCCGCCCGTTGATGCCCCAGCGCCACGGGTAGCCGCCGCTGTCGCCCGCGCAGGCAGGCAGGCGCGTCGGGTCGGCCGGGCCGAGCATCACCCGCACGCGCCCGAGCTCCTTCGGGTAGGCCGGGTAGTTTCGGCCCTCGGCGCCGAGATAGCACTCACTCTCGTCGTAGACGTAGCTGTCGGCGAGGCTGTAGCCGGAGCCTGCCTCGGGGGCCTGGCCTTCCACGGCGACGGGGCCGCTATTCTTCACCGTGAAGCTCACCTTGAGCAGCTCGCCGGCCGCCACGCTCGTGCGGTCGTAGCTCACGCTCAGCAGTTCGAGCTTCGCCGCCGCCGGATCCTCCTTCACCCAGCGGGCGCTATCGAAGAAGACCATCCGGCTGCTACTCAGCGGCTCGCCCGTGAGGTCGCTCAGCTCCAGCGTGCCCTGATTGCCGGCCGCGAACTCGAAGCTGCCCAGGCTCACCCATCCCCCGGCCGTGCTCTGGTCAACCACCACCTCGTGCACGCCATCCGCGGCGTTGACGCGGTAGAGCGCGTGGGTGGTGGGCTGGCCGAGGTTGCAGCCTTGTGGGATGTGGACGAACACTTGGTAGCGCCCCGCCTCAGGGAGGTTCGGCCGCCAGAGGGCGCGGTTGGTGCTCTCGGCGGGGTTATCGGTGGCGAAGGTGTAGAAGCTGTTGCCGTCGAGGCCGCAGCTCGTCTCGTACCAGTGGGCCGCGCTCCGCTCGAAGCCGGCCTCCCGCTCATCGATCGTCAGGTCGCCGTTGTCCACCGGGCCGCCCCCGCCGCCGAGGCGGGTCTTCACCCGCTCGCGGATGCTCGGCAGCAGCGCCTCGAGGCTATCGCCAGGGCAGGTAGTGCGGCCAGGCGTCACGTGGCGGTGGCCTGAGATGTGGTTGACGATCGAGCCGCTGTTGTGGGGCTTGCAGTACTGCGAGATCGAGCAGCCGTAGTAGAACGAGCGCCCGAGCGGGTCGATGTCCCGCTGGTCGGCCTTCCAGGCCAGCAGTTCCACCAGGCTGTTCAGGGCGGCGTCGCTGGGCGGGGTGTTGCTGTAGGTGCCGATCAGCGAGACGCCCATCGAGCCATAGTTGGCGGTGTCGTGGAAGCCCACGGCGTTGTCGCCGCCGGCGCGGCCCTCGTAGATCACCCCGTTGGGGTCGATCAGGAAGTTGTAGCCGATATCGCCCCAGCCGCGGGTGATCGTGTGGAACGACCAGATGGCCCGCACCCGGTCGGACCAGCGCTGGCCCGAGGCGAGGGTGTTGGAGTCCGCGGTGTGATGGACGACCATATGGGTGACGGCGCGGTAGGCGGGCGCGGCGCGGCTCCCCTGGCCGTCGGGGCTGCCCCAGGCGGTGCGGCTGATCACGGGGGGTCGGGAGAGCAGCCCAAACATGCCGGGGTCGAAGCTGTCGGGCTGCGGCTCGGGCGGCCCGAAGCGGGCGTCTACCGTGTTCACGTCGATGCGGCGCAGCGCCGGCAAGCTGCCGTCAGGGGCGGCGCCGAAGTTGGCGCGCACCTGCCAGAAGCGGGCGCCCTCGCCAGCGTAGATATCCTGGCTCCAGAAGACCTCGGGGCCGTCCTCGGGCACCCAGAGATCGGGGTTCTCGAGCACGAGGCCCCAATCGCTCCAGGTTGTGCCGTCGAGGGAAGCGCGAACCTCGAGCTCCAGGGTTGCGTCTGCGGGGAGCGCGGCCTCCCAGCGCAGCAGCATATGGGTGAAGGGCCGCGGGGCGGCCGTGACAGGCGAGAGGTAGTCAGGGCCAAGCTCCGTGAGCAGCGCGGCCTGAGGGGCCTCCTCGGCAGGAGCGATAGTGGGGAGCAGCTCAGCCTCGGGCGCTGCCTCGGCAGGAGCGATAGTAGGGAGTAACTCAGCCTCGGGTGCTGCCTCGGCGGGAGCGATAGTAGGGAGCAGCTCAGCCTCGGGCGCTGCCTCGGCGGGTGCTGGGGGGAAGAGGGTCGCCTGATCAGGCACGCCGGCCAGCGGGTCGACTGGCTGATCAGCGGCGGCCCCGCGGGCGATCAGGACGATCAGCAGCAGCAGGACGCCAATGAACGAGAGTGCTATGAGGCGACGGGGAAGTGCGAGCACGGGGGACCTCCGGGGTGGATGGGAACCTGCGCCGATTTTAACGACGTTGGCTCGTAGCCGGGACTGTTAGCGGTTACGATGGGATGACTCGCCCCTGATAGCCTGCTGAAAATGACAACCCTGGCGCCGACGAGCGCGCAGCCGGCGTGCAACACAGCGGCGGCGCTGTTCGTCTCAGGCTATACTGTCCGTGTGGCGCTCACTGAAGGGAGGCGATCGATGTACTGTCCACGATGCGGGGCTCAGCTTGCAGAGCAGGCCGAGCGCTGCCATAGCTGCGACTTCGCGGTGCGCCCCGTCGCGCTGCTCCTGCGCCCTGAGGCGCAGCGAGGCGCTGCGCGCGAGCAGCTCTGGTCGCAGCAGCGCCAGTCTTGGGGCAAACTGCTCATCATGTGCAGCCTGCTCATCGGCTGCTTCATCCCAATCGCCCTCGGCCTCTTCAGCGGCTCCCCCCTTCTCGACTCGATCATCCTTGTGCTCGCAGGGATGTTCGGCGTGCTGCTCATGCTCGGCTCGATCTTTTTGCTGGCCGCCGAGCGCGAGATCCTTGTCCCGCCTCAGCCATCGAGCGCGCAGGATGCGGCCCGCCCGGCGCCCGCGCTGGTCGACTTGGGGCCTACGGACCAGATCGGCTATGAGGAGCCGGCCCGAGAACCCGTCTCTCGCTAGCAAGATGATGGCTTAAGCCTGCGCTGGCGCTGCTGCACCGCGCCAGGATGTGCCAAGCTACCACTAGGCAACATCCCGATTGACGCGGCGCGCCGCGCAGCGCTATACTGCGCCTCATCCACTGTGAGTCGAAGGAGGCGCGATGCGTGTGCTGCTGATCGATAACTACGACTCGTTCACCTACAACCTGTTCCAGTATCTCAGTGAGCTGGGCGCGACGGTTGAGGTGCGGCGGAATGATGCGCTCAGCGTGGCCGAGGCGGCCGCCATGCAGCCGGACCGCATCGTGGTGAGCCCTGGCCCCTGCACGCCCGCCGAGGCCGGCATCAGCGTCGAGATCATCCGCGAGCTCGGCGCGCGCATCCCGACCCTGGGTGTGTGTCTGGGCCATCAGGCGATCGGGGCGGCCTTCGGCGGCGCGGTGGTGCGCGCCCCTCGGATCATGCACGGCAAGCTCTCCGCCATCCACCACGAGGGTAAGGGTGTGTTCGCCAGCCTGCCGTCTCCTTTCACGGCCACACGCTACCACTCGCTGATCGTGCGCCGGGAGGATCTGCCGGCCGAGCTCGAGGTGACGGCCTGGAGCGATGATGGCCTGATTATGGGCCTGCGCCACCGCGAGTTGCCGATCGAGGGTGTGCAGTTTCACCCCGAGTCGATCATGACCGAGAACGGCAAGAGCCTGCTGAAAACCTTCCTCGCCGCGTGAGAGGGGTCTCCTGTGCGGATTACGCTCTTCGGCGCCGCGGGCGAGGTCACCGGCTCAGCCTATCTGGTCGTCACCGCGCAGGCGCGGGTGCTGGTGGACTTCGGGATGTTCCAGGGTGGCCGCGACGACGAGGCGCGTAATATCGTGCCCGCTGGCCTGGAGCCGCGGAAGCTCGACGCGGTGGTGCTCACCCACGCCCATATCGATCATACCGGCCGTCTGCCGCTGCTCGCCCGCGCCGGCTACCGCGGCCCTGTCTACGGCACTACGGCCACCGGGGCTACCGCCGAGCTGCTGCTGCTCGATAGCGCGAGGCTACAGGCCGGGGATGTGGAGCGGGCCAACCGCCGTCGCCAGCGGGCCGGCCTCAAGCCGCTACAGCCGCCCTATGATGAGGACGATGTGCGCAAGGCCCTGGCGCGCTTTACGCCCCTGCCCTACGATGAGCCGGTCGCCGTCGCTCCCGGCGTGAATGTGGAGTTGGTCGAGGCAGGCCATGTGCTCGGCTCGGCGAGCATCAAGATGCGCATCGAGGAGAAGGGGTCGGTGAAGACGGTGGTCTTCTCCGGGGACATCGGCCCGCGGGGCGCCCCCATCCTGCGCGATCCCGGCCGGATCAGCGGGGCCGATCTGGTGTTTCTGGAGAGCACCTACGGCGATCGCGACCACCGCCCGATCGACGAGACCGCGGCGGAGTTCGCCGATGTGGTGCGGACAGTGGCCCGGCGCCGCGGCAAGATCCTCATCCCCTCTTTCGCCGTAGGGCGGGCCCAAGCCGTCCTCTACTACCTGGCCGAGCTGTTCCGCAGCGGCACGGTGGCGCCCTTCCCCATCTATCTCGACAGCCCACTGGCGATCCAGGCCTCGCGGATCTACCTGCGCCACCCCGAGCTCGCCGACGAGACCCTGGACGAAGTCCACGAGCGGCGACAGCTGCGGCGCGACCTGGCGACTCTGGTGCTCTGCGAGACGAGTGATGAGTCGCGGGCGCTGAACGACATACGCGGCACCTGCGCGATCATCGCCGGATCGGGCATGTGCACCGGCGGGCGCATCCTCCACCACCTGCGGCATAACCTCTGGAGGCCGGAGACGGCCGTGCTGATCGTGGGTTATCAAGCCGAGGGCACTCTCGGCCGTGCTTTAGTGGATGGCGCGCGGACGGTGAAGATCTTCGGCGAACCGATCGCGGTCAAGGCCTCGATCCACACGATCAACGGCCTGAGCGCCCATGCCGGCCAATCGGAGCTGCTGGAATGGCTGGAGCCGCTGGCCGCCGGCCGCCCCCGCGTGGTGCTTACCCACGGCGAGGAGCGGGGCCGCGCGCCGCTGAGCCGCCTGATCGAGGCCCGTTACGGCATCAACTGCGAGCTGCCGAGCCTGGGCGATACTATCGTGCTGTAGTGGACGTAGCCTCTACCACCTGCACGGTGGGTGGAGATGCGAGCGGGCTCCGGCCCTCGCGCTCCTCGTGCCGGGGCGACGCCCCGAATCAGTACCACCTGCACGGTGGGTGGAGATGCGAGCGGGCTCCGCCCCTCGCGCTCCCCGCCAAGGGGGCGGCTGCCCCCTTGGAACCCCCGAAGCCGATGCCCGCCTCAATCCGCATGCCATCGCTGCATGCCCCTCTGCGCCGAGAGCGGGCGCTGCGTTCCCCGCCCCACGCCCGCTACCGCGCAGCTTCGCTGAGAATGAGGTTGCAACT
>DAOUGF010000621.1:0-12376 GCA_034429295.1 Chloroflexaceae bacterium | reverse complement strand
GCCTGGGAGGAGCGCAACCGGGTGCCCGCCGACGAGGTGACGGCCACGCTGAGCGAGCTGCTGAGCGAGGCCTGGGATCGCACCAGCGAGCGGATGCAGATCCCGGCGCCCAAGTCGGACGGCATGCGGGTCAGCGGGGTGCGCGGCATGCCGTACAGCGCCCGCTGCGACTACACCAACCGCACGATCGACCTGAACCTCGACCCGATCTACACCAGGCCAGGTCTGAAGCACCTGGCGGTGCACGAGGGCTACCCCGGCCACTACGTGCAGTTCAAGCTGCGGGAGACCTGGTATCGCGAGGGCACAGCCGCTGCCGACGGCCTGCTCTCGATCGTCAACAGCGCCAGCTCCTCGCCCTTCGAGGGCATCGCCGACAACGGACTGTATGTGATCGACTGGATCGAGGACGACGACGACCGGCTGGCGGAACTGCTCACCCGCTACCGCGCCGGCCTCGGCACGGCGGCCGCGTGGCGGCTCCACGCCCTCGGCTGGGCGGAGGCTCGCGTGCGCGACTGGCTGCGCGGCGTCAGCCTGGTGGGCGGCGAGGGCTGGGTGGACAACCGCATGCGCTTCATCAGCGCGCCACAGCGCAGCGTATTGATCTGGTCCTACTGGTGGGGCGGCGCGAGCGTGACGCCGGTCTGGCAGCGCGTGCCCCCCGAGCGGCGGCCCGAGTTCCTGCGATTCCTCTACGGGCGCATGCACTCGACCCAGACCGTCGCGATGTTTGCGTAGCGGATAGAGAACGGACGACGGACACAGATACCCCAGGAGCAAGTATGAAGGCCCGCAACTGGTACACGACTCTCGGCGCCCTGATGATGACGATCGTCCTGGTGGCCTGCGGCGCGGGCGCGCCTTCGGCCCCGGCCGCCCAGCCCACCGCTGCCCCGGCCGCCGAGCCGACCACAGCGCCCGCCGATGTGGCGACGGCCCCCGCCGCCGAGGGCGGCGCCCGCAAGCTGCTGCGGATCGGCTACGGCGGCGAGATCGACACGCTGAACCCGCTCACCAGCCAGTTCCTGATCGACATCCACCTCACCATGATCGAGGGGCTGATCGTCAGCAACGACAAGAACGAGTACATCCCCGTGCTCGCCAAGGAGATCCCCACCGTCGAGAACGGCGGCGTGGTGGAGCTCGGCGGGGGGCGCAGCGAGATGACCTGGCACCTCCAGGAGGGCGTGAAGTGGCACGACGGCGTCGACTTCACCGGCGAGGATGTCTGCTACACCTGGAGCTTCATCATCGCCGAGGGCTCCGAGGTCTACAACCGCGACTCCTACCTGCCGATCAGCGCCTGCGAGGTGGTGGACCCGCTGACGGTGAAGATGACTTGGGAGGAGCCCTACGCCGCCTACAACGGCCTGTTCGAGGCCATCCTGCCCAAGCACATCATGGAGGGCCAGGACCCGAAGACCGGCGACTTCAACCGCAACCCGGTGGGCACCGGCCCCTTCGTCTTCGCCGAGTGGCAGAGCGGCGAGTACATCCGCGTGACGCGCAACCCCAACTACTGGCGCGGCCCTCAGTACCCGGCCATCGATGAGGTGGTTTTCACCTTCATCCCCGACGCCAACACCCGAGTGAACGCCCTGAAGGCCGGCGAGCAGGATTGGGGCCAGATCCAGCCGAACCAGGTGCGCGAGTTCGAGAACCTGGCGGGCTACAAGCCCATCCTGGTGAGCCAGAACTCCTGGGTTCACTTCGACTTCAGCGTGAAGACCGAGCGGGGCCAGAAGCTCTTCGGCGACCGGCGGGTGCGCCAGGCGATCTTCCACGCCATCGACCGGGAGGCGATCGCCAACGACCTGATGGAGGGCACGGTCACCGTGGCCGACACCGTGATCGCGCCGAGCAGCCCCTACTACAACCCCGACGTGCCCAAGTACGACTACAACCTGGAGTTGGCCGGCCAGCTGCTCGACGAGGCCGGCTGGGTCGACAGCGACGGCGACGGCATCCGCGATAAGGATGGCGAGAAGCTCTCCTTCACGATTATGAACCGCGCCGACCGCGCCGACCGGACCACGATCGCCCAGTTCATCCAGGCCCAGCTCAAGGATGTGGGCGTGGAGGTGCTGTTCGACACCCAGGAGTCGGCGGCGTGGACAGGGACCTGGCGCACCGGCGCGTGGGAGGCGGTGGTAGGCGGCTGGATCCTGCCTGCCGACCCGAGCTTCACCGGGCTGTTCGCCTGCGACGGCGCCAACAACATGACCGGCCTCTGCTCCGAGGAGCTGGACGCGCTGATGAAGGAGTCGGACACGAAGTTCTCCCAGGCCGAGCGCAAGCCGCTGCTCGACGAGGCCCAGGCACTGCTGGCCGAGGAGGCGTTCTCGCTGCCGCTCTACTACAACGTCACGCCCGTGGTGGTGAGCGAGCGGCTTGGCAACTTCAAGCCCAGCGGCACCAACCTCGGCAGCTTCTGGAACGTCTACGAGTGGACGCTGGAGTAGGCGGCTAGGGGATAGGAAACCGGGGACAGGGCAGCCCGCGGGGGCGCCCTGTCCCCCAGTGAGAGGACATTATGGGCCGCTACGTGATCCGCAGACTGATCCAGATGGTGCCGCTGCTGCTCGGCATCTCGCTGCTGATCTTTTTGCTGATCCAGGCTGCGCCGGGCGGCCCCGAGGCCGTATTCCTGGAGCGCAGCACCTTTGTCGATCCCGCGGCGATCGAGAGCTTCCGCCGGCGCCTCGGCCTCGATCAGCCGCTTCACATACAGTACCTGCGCTGGCTTGGCGCGGTGCTCACCGGCGACTTCGGCGTGAGCTACAGCAGCGGCAGGCCGGTGCTGGAGATGGTGCTGGAGCGCGTGCCGGCCACCCTGGAACTGATGGGGCTCTCGTTCGTGCTGGCGGCCCTGATCGCCCTGCCGCTCGGCATCTACAGCGCCTACAGGCCCTACAGCTTCACCGACATGAGCGCCACCACCCTGTCGTTCCTTGGCATGGCCATGCCGGTCTTCTGGTTCGGCCTGCTGCTGCAGCTCATCTTCGCCGTGCAGCTCGGCTGGCTGCCCACCTCCGGCCGCGTGACGGTGGGCGACGCCTCGCTGCACGACCGGATCCTGCACCTGATACTGCCCGCCCTGGTGCTCTCCATCCGGCAGATCGCCGGCTGGTCGCGCTATATGCGGGCCTCGCTGCTGGATGTGATCGGCGCCGACTTCATTCGCACGGCGCGGGCCAAGGGGCTGAGCGAGCGCGTGGTGGTGCTGGGCCACGCCGTCAAGAACGCCATGATCCCGGTGGTGTCGATCATGGCGCTGGACCTGGCGGGGCTCTTCTCGGGCGCCGTGATCACCGAGACGATCTTCGCCTGGCCGGGGATCGGGCGGCTGTTTGTGCAGGCGATGTTCTCGCGGGACTACCCGGTGCTGATGTGCGTGCTGATGATCGGCTCGGTGATGATCGTCGTCTGCAACCTGCTGGCCGACGTGATCTACGGCTGGCTCGACCCGCGCATCGCCTACTGAAAGGAGGGCCTGTGGCCAGCAACAGCAGCCTCGCCGTTGGGCAGGCCACCACGGCGGCACCGGGGCCACGCCAACTCTTCTGGCGGCGCTTCCGCCGCCACCGTCCGGCCCTGATCTCCGCCGTGGTCCTGACACTCTTCTGCGCCGCCGTCTTCCTGGCGCCCTGGCTGGCGGCCTACGAGTTCGACGCGATCGACACCAAGCAGATCCGCAAGCCGCCCACGGCCGCCCACATCATGGGCACCGACGAGCTCGGGCGCGACCTCTTCACCCGCGTGCTCTACGGGGGGCGGATCTCGCTCACGATCGGTATTTTCAGCGCCCTGGTCTCCACGCTGGTTGGCACGCTGCTGGGCGCTGTGGCGGGCTACTACGGCGGCCTGGTCGACAACCTGATCATGCGGGCCACCGACATCGTCTTCACCATCCCGGCGCTGCCGCTGCTGATCATCCTGAACTCCTACGCCGACTCCTCCATCCCGCTGATGATCCTGGTGATCGGCGCCCTGAGCTGGATGGGCACGGCGCGGGCCGTGCGCGGGCTGGTGCTCTCGCTCAAGGAGCAGGATTTCCTGCTGGCCGCCCGGGCCCTCGGCGTGGGCGACGGCCGCATCCTGCTCTTCCACCTGATCCCGAACGCCCTCACGCCGGTGATCGTCGGCGCCACCTTGGGCGTCGGCAACGCGATCATCGTGGAGTCCTCGCTCAGCTTCCTGGGCCTCGGCGTTACGCCGCCCACGCCCAGCTGGGGCAATATGCTCCAGGACGCCCAGAGCACCATGATCTCCGCTCCCTGGCTGACGATCTTCCCCGGCCTGGCGATCCTGCTCACAGTGCTCTGCGTGAACTTCCTCGGCGACGGCCTGCGGGACGGCCTCGACCCGCGGCTGCGGGCCGGCGAGGGGACGTAGGCTCGCGAATGACGCCTTACGAAGCGGCGCGAAGCGCTTAAAACGCGGGTGCAAGACGAGGCGAAGCCTCTCAGCAACTTTCGCGTCGTCCCTTTCTCTCCTTCGTAGTTCGCGTTCGTGTCATTCCCGCCCTTTCGCGTCATTCGCGATCCAAAGCCCTCCCCGCCCCTGAAAGAGAACCACTAATGACAAGCGCCCCCGCCCTGCAAACATGGCTCGACGACTTCTTCGCCGCCTACTACCGGCGGCGCCCGGTGAACGCCACCTTCATCGGCGTCCACGACTACGACCGCGAGCTTCCCGACTACTCGCCCGAGGGTGTTGCCGCAACGGCCGCCGAGGTGGACGCGCTGCTGAGCCGCTACCGGGCACTACCCGACGAGCCGCGGAGCGAGGCTGAAGCCCTGGACGGCGAACTGGCCGCGGGGTTCCTCGAGCTGCAGCAGTGGGAACTGGCCTCCAATCACTTCCAGGCCGGCAACCCCTGCGTCTACACCGGCGAGGCGATCTTCGGCCTGATCAGCCTCTTCCTGCGCGACTTCGCACCGATCGAGGAGCGCGCCGCGGCCGCAGCCGCCCGCATGCGGGCCGTACCAACACTGCTGGCCCAAGGCCGCGCCACGCTACGCAGCGCCCCGGCCGCGTGGATCGAGCGGGCCGTCCGCGAGTGCGACGGCGGCCTGGCCTTCCTCACTACCGGCGTGGACCAGCTGATCGCCGAGCATGGCCTCGCGGGTGACGAGCTGCGGCAAGCCGCCGACACCGCCGCCTCAGCCCTCGTCGCCTTCCGCGAGTTTCTTGCCCGCGAGCTCGCGCCGACGGTGGACGGCTATGCGAGCGGCCCGGAAGCGCTGGAGCTCTACATCAAGCGCGGGCACTTCCTGGAGCAGAGCGCCGACGAGATCGCCGGCTACGCCCGCGCGGTGATGGCCGAGTGTCGCGCGCAGCTCGAGGCCAACGCCCACATCTTTGGCACAGACAGCTGGCGCGAGGCCCTGGCTGGCTTGGCCGACCAGCACCCGACGACCGAGGGGTACTACCGGCGCTACGGCGAGCTCTGGGAGGTGTGCCGGACGCTGGCGGAGGAGCGGGAGCTGCTCACCTGGCCGGACTACCCGATCCGCTATGTGCCGCAGCCGCGTTGGGCCCGCGAGGCCGCCCCGAAGCTCTACTTCCTCTTCTACCGGGCGCCGGCGGCCTTCGACCACGTCGCGGTGGTGGACTACCTGGTGACACCGATCGAGCCGGAGATGCCAGCCGAGCAGCAGGAGCGGCTGCTGCGGGCCACCAACGACAGCGTGATCAAGCTGAACCACGTGGTCCACCACGGTGCGATCGGCCACCACGTGCAGAACTGGCACGCCTACCGGGCGGCCTCGCGGGTGGGCCGGGTGGCCGCGGTGGACTGCGCGAGCCGCATCGCCATGTTCTGCGGCGGCACGATGGCCGAGGGCTGGGCCTGCTACGCCACCGACCTGATGGACGAGGCGGGCTTCCTGACACCGCTGGAGCGCTTCAGCCAGCACCACGCCCGCCTGCGCATGGCGGCACGAGCGCTAGTGGATGTGGAGCTCCACAGCGGGCGCATGACGCTGGCCGAGGCCGCCTCGCTCTACGCCAACGAGGTGGGCATGGCGCCCGAGGCGGCGCGGGCCGAGGCGGTCAAAAACAGCATGTTCCCCGGCGCCGCCCTGATGTACCTCATGGGCACTGACCAGATCCACCGGCTGCGGGGCGAATTGGCGGCCCGCGAGGGGGCCGGCTTCAGCCTACGCGCCTTCCACGACCGTTTCCTGTCATACGGCTCGGTACCAGTGAGCCTGATCGCCCGCGCGATGCTCACCGGCACCGAGCCCACCGACGCCTCATAGACAGCTGCCGGCCCGCGCCGGCCTCGGAAAGGAGCCGCTATGGCACGAGCGATGCGCTAACTGCCGCGTGAAGGCGCCAGCACCCCGTACCCTCACGTGCGTCCCCAGCCGCGCCTGCCGCCGCACCACGTTCGTCGATGGCACCAGCAAGCCAGGAGATCACGATGAACAAGCTCTTCCGCCCCACTGCCCCGCTGTTTCTGCTGACCGCCCTGCTCGCGCTCATCCTGAGCGCCTGCGGCGGCGCCTCACCCGCCGCCCCGCCGAGCTCTGCCCCCGCCGGCTCACAGGGCGAGGCACAGCCGCAGCCCACCGCCGCAGACGCGCCCGCCGCCGATGGCCCGGTGCTCACCTACGGGCTGGCCGGCACCTTCGACAAGCTCGACCCGAACGCTACCACCTTCAGCCGCGTCGGACAGATCACCCTCCACATCGTCGACCCCCTGATCTGGCAGCCGGAAGTCGGCCGCTTCGAGCCCGGCCTCGCCACCGAGTGGTCGGTGAACGACGACGCCACCGCCTACACGCTCAAGCTGCGCGAGGGCGTGACCTTCCACGACGGCACACCCTTCAACGCCGAGGCGGTGAAATTCACCTTCGACCGCATCGCCGACCCCGAGACCAAGGCCCAGACCGCCCTCAGCCTGCTCGGCCCTTACCAGGAGACCGAGATCGTCAACGACTATGAGGTGATCGTCCACTTCAGCAGCCCCTTCGCCCCCTTCCTCAACAGCCTCTCCACCGCCTACCTGGCGCCCGTCTCGCCCACAGCCTTCGCGCGGGTGGGTGCGGCCGACTGGGGCCTCACCGAGGTGGTGGGCACCGGGCCCTTCAAGCTGGTCTCCTTCACCCCCGACAGCGAGATCGTGCTGGAGCGCAACCCCGACTACAACTGGGGCCCGGCCTTCACCGGCATGACTGGCCCGAGCAAGCTCGGCGGCATCGTCTACAAGATCATCATCGAGCCGGCCACCCGCATCGCCGCCCTCGAGACTGGCGAGGTCGACTTCATCGAAGAGGTGCCGACGATCGAGTTCGAGCGCATCTCCACCACCCCCGGCTTCGTCACCATCAACGTGCCCCAGCCCGGCTCCGGCTGGAGCCTGATGATGAACCAGCGCCAGCCGCCGATGGACGACCTGGCGGTGCGCCGCGCTATCCAGCTCGCCACCGACAAGGAGGGCATGATCGCCACGATCTGGAACGGCATCGGCCAGCCCGGCTGTGGCCCGATCACCCGCGCCACCTTCGCCTTCGACGAGGCCACCTGCTCGATGTACACCTACAATGTCGAGGAGGCCAACGCCGTGCTGGAGGAGGCCGGCTGGATCGACAGCAATGGCGATGGTGTCCGCGAGAAGGATGGCGTGGATCTGGTGGTGAAGCACTACTACCGCGCCGACTCGCCGCTCAACCAGCAGATGGCCGACTACATGCTCACCGATCTGGCCAAGGTCGGGATCAAGGTTGAGCTGAACGGGCTGAACCAGGCCGGCTACTTCGACGCCGTACGCTCCGGCCAGCACCATACCCAGGGCTGGTGGGATACCGGCACCGACCCCGACGTGGTGCGCATCCTCTTCTACAGCAAGAACGCCGGGGGCGGCACCAACCGCAACAACTACGAGAACGCCGAGATGGACCGGCTGATCGACGAGGCGGCGGGCGAGGCCGACCCGGAGGCCCGCGTCGAGCTGTACCGGCAGATCCAGCGGAAGGTGATGGACGAGGCGATCATGGTCTTCTACAACGACCCCTACACGCTCTACGCCCACACCGATAAACTCAGCAACCCGGTGATGTACCTCGGCGGCAACTACGCCTACTTCGCCGCCGCCGAGCTGAGCGAGTGACAGGCAAGTCTCTTCCCCTCTCTCCCGCTCGCGGGGGAGGGGGGAAGAGGGTGAGGGCCACCCTATGCTCCGCTATATCGGCAATCGCTTGCTCGCTTCGATCCCCACCGTGCTCCTGGTGACCATACTGGTCTTCCTGATGCTGCACCTCATCCCGGGCGACCCAGCGGAGATCTTCCTGGGCGAGAACTTCAGCACGCCCGAGCTGCTGGCCAAGGTGCGGGCCGATATGGGCCTGGACCGGCCGCTCCATGAGCAGTATCTCTCCTACCTGGGGGGCGCGCTGCGGGGCGATTTCGGGCGCTCGCTGAACAACAATCGTCCGGTGCTGGACGAGATCGCGGCGCGGCTGCCGCCCACCATCGAATTGACAGTGGCGGCCTTAACGATCGGCGTCGTCCTCGGCGTGGGCTTGGGGGTCGTCTCGGCGCTCTGCCATAACACCTGGGTGGACACCCTGGCGATGGCGCTGGCCCTGCTCGGCGTCTCGATGCCGATCTTCTGGATGTCGCTGCTGCTGATCTTCCTCTTCTCGGTGCGGCTGAACTGGTTCCCAGCCCTCAGCACCGATGGCCTGCAGGGCCTGGTGCTGCCAGCGCTGGCCCTGGGCCTGCTCAGTTCCAGCACCCTGGCGCGCATGGTGCGGAGCAGCATGCTGGAGGTGCTGGGGCAGGACTACATGCGGACCGCACGGGCGAAGGGGCTGCGAGAGCGGACGGTGGTGCTGCGCCACGCGTTGAAGAACGCGCTCATCCCGACGATCACCGTGCTCGGGCTGCAGTTCGGCCAACTGCTCGGCGGTGCGGTGATCACCGAGACGATCTTCGCCCGCCAGGGCATCGGCAGGCTCTACGTCGAGTCGATCCTGCGCAAGGACTTCACGATGGTGCAAGGGCTCACCCTGCTGATCGCCGTCGCCTACGTGCTGATCAATTTGGCGGTGGACGTGGCCTACGCCGCCGTCGACCCGCGGATCCAGTATGAGTAACCCGGCCCTCCACCAGCAGAGCGCGGGGCCGGCGGCGCCCGCCCAACCCGCGCGCCAGCGCTCGCTCTGGCTCGACTCGCTGCGGCGCATGGCCCGCAACCCGGGTGCCATACTCGGCCTGGTGCTGCTGGTCCTGATGATCGCCGCAGCCTTGCTCGCGCCCCAGATCACCCACTACGACCCAGCCGAGATCGTGCCGCGGGACAGGCTGCAGGCGCCGAACGCGGCCCACTGGTTCGGCACCGACGCGTTCGGCCGCGACATCTACACCCGCGTCGTCTACGGCGCGCGGATCTCGCTGCTGGTCGGCGTGGTCGCGGTGGCGATCGCCACGCTGCTCGGGGTGACCCTTGGCCTGCTGGCTGGCTACTTCGGCGGGCTGACCGACGCGCTGATCATGCGCGGGGTTGACGTGATGCTGGCCTTCCCCGGCATCCTGCTGGCCCTGGTGATCGTGGCTGTGCTTGGCCCCGACCTGCTGAACGCCATGGTCGCCGTTGGCATCTCGTCAGCACCGACCTACGCCCGCGTCACCCGCAGCGCCGTGCTGCAGACGAAGACCAATCTCTATATCGAGGCGGCCACGGTGGCGGGCGTGCCCACCTGGCAGATCGTGCTGCGCCACCTGCTGCCGAACATCCTCGGCCCGATCGTGGTGGTGACGACCCTCGGCGTGGCCGGGGCGATCATCTCGGGCGCTTCGCTGAGCTTCCTCGGCCTCGGCGCCAAGCCGCCAACCCCCGAGTGGGGCCTGATGTTGAGCGAGGGCCGCAGCTTCTTGCGCCAAGCCTGGTGGATCACCACCTTCCCGGGGCTGGCGATCATGCTCACCGTGCTCGCGATCAACCTGCTCGGCGACGGGCTGCGGGACGCGCTCGACCCCAGGATGCAGAAGTAGGGGCCTCACCTCATCGCGGCTCTCGCGATCCACCAACCTTCTCAGGAGCCTTTTCATGCAGCGTTTCAACGGTAAGGTCGCCATCGTCACCGGGGCGGGGAACGGGATCGGGCTCGGGATCGCCAGGGCCTTCGCCACCGAGGGTGCTACGGTGGTGATCGCCGACATCAACCCCGCGGCGGGCGAGGCGGCAGCGGCCGCCATCGGCGCGGAGGGCGGCAAGGCCATCTCGATCCCGACCGATGTGTCGAACGAGGCCCAAGTAGAGCGGATGGTCGCCCGGGCGGTAGCCGAGCTCGGCCAGGTGGACATCCTGGTAAACAACGCCGGCGTGGTCGCCCACCGGCTGCTGGTCGAGATGGAACTATCGACCTGGCAGCGGCAGCTCGACGTGCAGCTCACCGGGCCGTTCCTCACCTCGCGCCACGTGGCCCGCCACCTGATCGCCCGCGGCGCGCCGGGGCGGATCGTCAACATCTCGTCGGTCTCGGCGCTGATGGGCCGGGTGAAGGGCGGCGCCCACTGTGCCTCCAAGGCCGGGCTGACGCTGCTCACCAAGGTGCTGGCGATGGAGCTTGGTGCGTACGGCATCACCGTCAATGCCGTGGCCCCCGGCCTGATCGACGTGCCGGCCCAGCGCGACGAGCAGAACCTCTCCAGCGCCTACAAGAACCGCTACCTGCAGGAGATCCCGCTCGGCCGCATCGGCGCGGTGGAGGACATCGCCCGCATGGTGCTCTTCCTCGCCTCCGACGAGGCCGCCTGGGTGAGCGGCCAGCTCCACGTGGTGGACGGCGGGCTGATGGCGGGGCACCTCTCCTTCCAGGGCGTGCACGACTTCGCGATGCTGCATGGCACCGGCGTGAGCGAGGGCCAGTCATGAGCGCGCCGCTCTACATCTTCGGCGCGCGCCTGATCGACGGCTCCGGCGACGCGCCCCCGAACGAGCCATACGCCCTGCTGGTAGAGGGCAACCGGATCGCCATCGTGGCTCCGCAGCGCGAGTTTTCGCAGCCCGAGGGCGCAGTTGCGCTCGATGCGAGCGGCATGACGGTGCTGCCCGGCCTGATCGACTGCCACGACCACCTGGCCAACCTCGAGGGCGGCATGCAGGCCAGGGCGGCGATCACCCCGACGCTGGCGATCTTCAAGACGGCGCAGGTGTTCCACGATACGCTGCTAGGCGGCTGCACCGGCGTACGGGACGCCTCGGGCGTGGACCTGGGCATGAAGCAGGCGGTGGAGCAAGGGCTGATCCCCGGCCCGCGCCTGAAGATCTCGGTGGTGATCCTCTCGCAACTCGGCGGCCACAACGACCACACCGAGCCCTGCGGGGTCGACTCGACCTTCCCCAAGCTGCAGACGATCCCAGACGGCATCTGTGACGGCGTGGATGCCTGCCGGCGCAAGGTGCGCGAGGTGGTGCGCGCCGGCGCCGACTGGATCAAGATCGCCACGACGGGCGGCGTGGGCACGCCGGTGGGCGGCCCGCTGCTGCGGCAATTCTCGCCCGAGGAGGTGCGGGCGATCGTGGATACGGCCCACGCCGCCGGCAAGCCGGTGATGAGCCACGCCTACGGCGGCGAGGGGGTGAAGATCTGCCTCGACGCGGGCGTGGACAGCATCGAGCACGGGGCAGCCCTCGACGACGCCCTGATCGAGCAGATGGCTCGCCAGGGCACCTGGCTGGTGCCCACCTTCACCGTGCTGCGCCGGGTGCTCGAGATCGACACCGCCAGCCCCGGCGGGCTGCCGGCCTACATGGCGCCGAAGGCCCGCGCCCTGGTAGAGATGCAGCGTGCGAGCTTCCCCAAGGCCCTCGCCGCCGGCGTGAAGATCGCCATGGGCACCGACGGCGGCGGGTTCGGCCACGGCAAGAACGCCGGCGAGCTGGCCTACATGGTCGAGGCGGGCATGAGCCCGATGCAAGCGATCGTCGCCGCCACCCGCATGGGCGCCGAGTGCATGGGCCTCGGCGACGAGGTGGGCCAGCTTAAGCCGGGCTTCCTCGCCGACCTGCTGGTGGTCGACGGCGACCCCCTCGCCGATGTGCGCGTGCTGGAGGACCGGGAGCGGCTGCGGCTCATCCTCAAGGACGGCGCGCAGATCAAGAATACGCTCCAGGGGGAGCGTCATGGGTAGGCCGCGGCGGGGCGCTGCCGCCCCCGCGCCGGCGGCGGGGGGCGTCTCCCCACGCGCCCTGCGGGGCGCAGGCGCTTCGCGCCACTGCGTTCGCCGCCCCGTGCCTCGCCTCTTTTGTCAGGGGGCGCACGCGCGCCCCCCGACACCCCCCGCGCCAGGGGCCTCGCCCCTGGACCCCAAGTAGGAAGCCAGTGCCGTGCCGCCGCTGATCTGCTACCACTTCTCA
>DAOUGF010000620.1:0-5097 GCA_034429295.1 Chloroflexaceae bacterium | reverse complement strand
AACACTTGTTGCTCGGGAGATACGGCCGAAGCATTCGCCCCAGATAGCTCGTGTGGCACGGGCACGGGCGCTGTCGGGGGCAAATGCTTCGGCCCTACGGGTTACATCGATGTCGCCGGCTCCACCGCCACGTGGTCGGCTGCGGCGCGCCCTTCGCTGCAGATGAGCCCGATTGCGCCGCTCAGCAACGGCCGCTCCCGATCCTCGACATCGAAGAGCAGCCGCTCGTCGATCCAGCCTTGGATGCGGGCGCCCACGACCTGCAGCCGCAGCGCATAGCTGGCGCCAAACGACCAGTCGAACTCCGCCGAGGCCAGCACCGTGTCGCCGTCGAGGGCCTTCACCAGCCGCGCTTGGCCTTCCCGGTCGAGCAGCAGGGCGTAGTAGCGCCGCATACCCTGTACGCAGGCGGCGATCCCAGCGGCCCGCACCATATGCGGCGTGATCTGCGCGCTCACCCGGTAGTTGGCCCACTCACGGGTGCCCTGGATCAGCAGGCCGGTGCCCTCGTTCTGCACCAGCCGGTAGTCCTCCGGCCACCAGCGGTCGTACTGGTCGATCCCGTTCACCCAAGCCCTCCGCCACATCGTGCCGCCTGCGCGCGGCTTGCCGAACGTCGCACGGGGCGTGCCTTCCCAGGTCAGGAAGTCGAGGTACACACTGCCATCGGCGCGCCGGGGCGCGCGCAGCTCCACCCCGACTACGGCGATCGGGGCGCCGTCGGTGCTCGGGATCTCCCAGCTGAACTGCTGCTCGGCGCCGGGCGCGAGCAGCGCCTCGGGCCCGTACACCCGCACGAGCTCGTCGTTCGCGCCGTAGAGCCGCAGGTAGAGCTGGCAGACGACGGGCTGGCCGTTCTGTGCGTCCGCCGACAGCCCTGCCCGCAGCGTCTGCCCCGGGTAGAGCGTGGGCGAGGCCAGCAACTCGTAGCCGCCCATCGAGATCGCCTCTGGCGGGATGAAGGTGGCCGTGGCCGCCCGCGCCACGCGCCCCGGCGCCAGTTGCCGATAGCGCAGCGCCAGGCTGCGCCCGCCCTCGCGGCTGTGGCCGGCCACATTCTCCAGCGTCAGCGTGCCACGGACCTCGACGCTCTCTTCGGCTTGGAAGCCCTGCACCGAGCCGGGCAGTTCGAAGTGGAAGCGCGCCCCGCCCTTCGGCGCAAGCGGCGCGGCCCCGGCGAGGGCGCGCCCGATATTGACCACGTGGTAGGTCTCGCGCACCGCGTCGGTGATCGCCCGCCCGCCATCGGCGGTGGGCAGGTAGAGCCGGTCGGCCACCGGACCGCGCCAATCCGGCCCAGCCTCGATCCCCGCCAGGCCGTTCTTGATGCCAAGGAGGCAGCCGACGTTGCCCGAGTTGCAGTCGGTGTCCCAACCGCTCGTGTTGACGATCAGCAGCGACTTCTGGAAGTCGTCCTCGCCGTAGAGCAGGGCGAGGGTGATCAGCGCGTGGTTGGGCACCATGTGGCAGTTGCCGCCGAACTTGTCGTAGCCGTAGGTCGCCGCGATCCGCTCCCGCGTCTTGCGCCAGTCGGGCTCGCCGGCGTGCCACTCGCGGATCTCGCCGATCATCCGGGCGATCACCGAGTCTCTGGGGATGAGCGAGAGCGCCGTGTCGATCAGCTTGTTGATATCGCGCTCAACGAAGGCCTGGGCCTCCATTGCGGCCACCACTTGGGCGCCGTAGATCGCCTCGCCGTCGTGGCTCACGCTCGCCGCGCGCCGTGCCAGGTCAGCAGCCAACTCGGGGTCGCCAGGCGCCACCATAGCCCAGCCGTCGATGAAGATCTGCGCGCCGATCTGCTCGGCCACCACCTTGCCGTTCAGCGCCATCGAGCCGCTTCTGGGCGCGGGAATGCCCCGCTTGAGACGCAGGTAGGCGGTGTGCTCGGTGGAGTTGCCCAGCCCGCCCCACCAGAGGATCGTGCGCCGCTCGATGATGTAGTTCAGCCAGGTCTGGCCGATCTGCTGCGCCGTCAGCTCACGGGTGTTGCCGTAGTCCGGCAGGGCCCGCAGGAAGGTGAAGGTGCCGGAGATATCGTCGTCGGTGACGACCAGCGGCACCTTGCGCCGCTCGTGGACGTAGTAGCTGATCTCGCCAAGCTCGGCCATGATCCGCTCGTAGCTCCAGCCCTCGAAGGGCCGGCCCAGGTAGACGCCGATGATCTTGCCCAGCACGCCCGCGTACACACGCTCGGCGTAGTCATTCGGGAGCGACACAGTGCTTCCTTTCAGCTGTCGAAGGATGGCGCCCGCCAGCAGTCGAGCGCTTCCAGCACGATGGCGCCTAAGGCGCTATTCGCACTAGGCATTTGGAGCCGCCGGTTGAGCTCAAGGATGCGCCTGCGCTGGGCGATCAGCAGCCGGATGCCGAACAGGGCGAGCGGCAGGAGCGCGAAGTTGAGCAGGCTCAGCCCGTAGGCGCCGATGCTAAAGGGCCGCCGCTCGATCAGCAGGAGGTAGATAAGGTAGCCGCTGAGCACCAGCGGAAAGCCCAGCCAGGCGGGATAGTTCAGCATGACCGCGGCGGTGTAGACGAGGAAGATCGTCCCTGTCAGCTCGCTCTCAGCGCCGCGGTTCAGCGCGAGCAACAGCCCGAACTCGATCAGCAGCGCAGCGTAGGCGAGATAGCGCGCCGACCCCTCCAGCTGCGACAGCCGCCAGGCAGAGATGTGAGCGAGCAGCGGCGCCAGCACCGTGGCAACCACGGAGAACGAGAGGCCGACCCGCAGCGCGATGGCGAGCAAGAGCACGCCATAGAGCAGGGTGAGCCACCAGTTGATGACGTTGGTGGCCGCATCCGTGGAGACACGGAACAAGAGTCGGCGCATACGCCCTCGCCGGGGCAGCCGCCGCGACGGGCGGCACGATCTGCGTGAGCGCCACAGGTGGCTGTCGCGCTGCGCCAGGGCAGCGCAGACGTGTTGAGCCGCGATTCCCTGCGCTGCATCAGGGGTGTGATGCACACAATCTAGTCATGGTCGGGCAGACTGCTGGCGGTCGTCGGTCGTCCGTGGTCGGTCGTCCCTATGGCGAAGCCTGCTCTTCCAGCAGCGCCTTCACGCGCCTGCTCATGATGCTCGCGCTCCGGCTCACGATGCGAGAAAGGAGCGGATGTGTAAAGCGAAAGATCTCGCTCAGGTGCGCTATCCAGGTATAGGTCATGCGCGTCTCGGCGGCCTGCCGAGCAAACGTGAAGCGAAACGTGATCGTCAGGGGCCCGCGCTCTGTCTGAAATTCCAGGCACTCGTTCGCCCGATACTCGCTGATGCGGATGATCTGCTCGAGACGCCGGCCGAGGAGCGACGCCTTGATCATCCAGGGCGTGCCGACCTTAGGCGGCCCGGGCTCCAGGGCGTATGCCTCTTTGAGCAGAAAGTTCCACTGTGTACAGTTCTCGGGCGTTGCCACATAGGCGAAAACGTCCTCAACCGGCCGCCTGATGACGATCGAGCCTTCCACGCTCACCGGGCGCGATCTGCTTACCTGCGGCTGCTCCCCGACTTCTCGCTCGGCTGCAGCGTCGCTCGGCAGGCCCGCCAGGTACTGCGCGGCCTGAAAGTTATCAAAATCCTCCCCCAGCACCAGCGCCAGCCCTTGCGGGTCCTCCGGGCTCATGTTGAAGTTCACCGTTAGCTGGTCGAGCAACTGCAGATAATGCTGAATGTAGGCCGCCTGGAGTCGCTCATACTCCCCGGCCTCGCGCAGCTTCTGCACCGCGTACTCACGCACCGTCTCCAGCATCATACAGCGCGGCTCGCCGCTGCTGCCCTGCAGCGACGTGAGCAAGCTCTGGTCGACCAGGGCGCCCACCTGCTCGACGACATCGGGAGGCGGGCTCTGCTCATAACAGACATGCTCCACCGCGCTCAGGCTGAAGCTCCCGCGAAACATGCCAAGGGAGCGAAACAGCCGGCGCGCCTCCGGGTCGAGCAGCTGATAGCTCCAATCGAGGGTCGCCCGCAGGGTCTGCTGGCGCACTGGCAGATTCCGGCTGTCCTTCGAGAGGGTATCGAGCTTGCTGGCGCTCAGCCGCTGGTAGAGGTAGGGCAAAGACATGAGCTTGATCCGCGCCGCCGCCAGCTCGAGCGACAGCGGCACCCCCTCCAGCAGGATGCACAGCCGGGCGATGTCGGCGTAGTTCGCCGGGGTGAGCCGGAACGTGGGCTGCACCGCCTGCCCGCGCTGAACAAACAGCTGAACGGCCTCAACCTGGCTGAGCGCCGCCCACTCCGCCGAGTCCGGCAACTGGGCCAAGTCGGGAAGATCCAGTGGCGGGATGACCAGCTCCGACTCGCCATACAGCTGCAGGACGGCGCGGCTGGTGACCAGCAGCTTCAGGCCGGGCGCCGCCTCCAGCAGCCTGCCGAGCAGTGGGGCGGCCGGGAGCAGATGCTCGAAGTTATCGAGGATCAGCAGCATCCTGCGCTGCGCCAGGCACCGCTCCACCGCCGCTGCCGCCTCGGCCGGCTGCTCAACCACGAGCCCAAGCCCCTGGGCAAGATGGGCCGGGACCTGCTCGGCCACAGTGAGGCTGGAGAGATCGATAAAGCAGACCGCCTGCTCGAACGCGTCGAGGAGCCGATGGCCGAGCTCCAGGCTGAGGCGGGTTTTGCCGATGCCGCCCGGCCCGACCAGCGTCAGCAGGCGCACCTCGGGCTGGAGCAGGCGCTCGACGGCCAGCTGCAGCAGCCACTCCCTGCCGACGAACGGCGTGAGCGGCACAGGCAGCCGCTGAATGCGCGGCGCGCTCGAGGCAGCGGGTGATAGCTCGCCGGCGCTGATGCGCTCGTAGAGGTCGCGGGTCTCCGCATCTGGCTCGACGCCCAACTCGGCCTCCAGCACCTGGCGGCAGCGCTCGTAGGCCGCCAGCGCGGCGGCCCGTTCTCCCTGCGCGGCCAGCGCCCGCATGAGCTGGCGGTGGGCCGGCTCGCGCCAGGGCTCCAGCTCGAGCTGGCGGCGCGCGGCCCGCGCCAGCGCCGCGTGGTCGCCCCGCTCGTCGTGGTAGGCCGCCAGGGCGTCGAGGGCCGCGAGGGCTTGCTGGTGCAGCCGCTCGCGCACGATCAGCGCCCACTCCTCGAACGAGGTGCTGTCGGGC
>DAOUGF010000619.1:0-3902 GCA_034429295.1 Chloroflexaceae bacterium | reverse complement strand
CCCGCCCCGGCTGCAGCACTGCCTTCGCGTCGGCCGCCGTCAGCCGCGGGCGCAGATTCTCGTTCTCGTCGGGGTTCTCTACCTGGGGATTGACATAAAATGTGCCTATGCCGAGCTTGGCGAACTCGGCGTCGATCCACTGGGCGTATCCGTCGCCGATGGCGAGCATACCGACCACGGCGCCCACGCCGATGATGATGCCGAGCATCGTGAGCAGGGACCGCAGCTTATTGGTCGTCATCGCGCCCCAGGCGACGCGCAAAGCCTCTAAGAGATTCATGATCGCTCCGCGATCAATACAACATGCAACATGCAATTTGCAACATTTGGAACGGACTTACTTTGCATGTTGCATTACTCAGTCCTCAGCGCCTCGATCGGGTTGAGCCGTGCGGCCTGCAACGCGGGGAAGAAGCCGAAGGCGATGCCGATGGCGGCCGCGATGCTGGTGGCCAGCAGGATGTTACCCAGGGTCACCGTGGCCGCGGCGCCCTCAGCCTCGAAGAGTCCCACCAGGATAAAGGTGCTTACGAACGAGAGCCCGTAGCCGAGCAGGATGCCGAGCCCGCCCCCGACGAGGCAGAGCACCATGGCTTCGATCAGGAACTGCATGAGGATGTCGCGCCGTTTGGCGCCCACCGCCTTGCGCAGGCCGATCTCGCGGGTGCGCTCGGTGACGCTCACCAGCATGATGTTCATGATCCCGATCCCACCCACGATGAGCGAGATCCCGGCCACCAGGCCGAGGAAGGCGTTGAAGCCGCCGATCACCACGTTCAGCTGGGCGGCGATCTGCTCGGGGTTGATGATCGTGAAGTCGTTGTCCTGGTAGGTGAGGCGATGCTGCTCCCGCAGCACCTGGGTGACCTGGCTGATGGCCTCATCGATCTCGCCAACGCTGCGGGCCTTCACCGTCATGATCGCCACATTAATGTCGTCGGTGGTCTGGTTGCGGTAGAGGCGGGTGACGCCGGTGGTGTAGGGGATGAAGATCGCCTCAGCCGGGTCGGCGCCGACGGTGACCGCGCCCTGCTCTGTGGCGAGCACGCCGATCACATCAAAGGCGGTGCCATTGAGGGTGAGGCGCTGGCCGACGGCCTCGTTCATGCTGCCGAAGAGCTCCTCGGCCACTTCCTTGCCGATCACCGCCACCCGGGCGCGCTGTGTGTCCTCCGCCGCGGTAAAGATGCGGCCCGCGCCGATATCCTGGGGCGTCACCTCCCACCAGGCGCCGTTGACGGCCCGCACGTTGTAGGTGCGCCGCCGGCCATTCACGTGAACCTCTGCACTGTCGCTCCACTCGATGGCCACATTCTCCACGGCGGGGGCGCGGCCAGGGGCCATGATGGCCGCAGCGTCGGCGGCGCTGAGGCGGGCGCGGGTGAGCGCGTCGAGACGGTTGCTGTCCACAAACGGCGCCACGTAGAAGTTGCCGGCGCCAAGCTGGGCGAACTGGTCGTTCAGGAAGCTCTGGAAGCCGTTGCCCATCGCCAGCATGCCGATCACCGCGCCCACGCCGATGATGATGCCGAGCATCGTCAGCAGAGCCCGCAGCTTATTGGTGAAGAGCGCCCGGAAGGCGATCCTGATTGACTCAATAAGATTCATCGGTGCAATTCTTCTCTGACATGGCGACCGCTCTCGCCCCGCTTGGGCTGGATGAGGGGGCGACAAGGTGACATCCTGACGGTGCCGATAGGCGTCACCCTGTCACCTTATCACCCTGTCACCCTGTCACCCTGTCACCTCCGTCACCTCCTCAGCCACATGCTCCCCGACGATGATGCGATCCTTTACGGGCTCATCGCCGGCGATCAGCCCGTCGCGCACACTGATGATGCGCTCCGCGTGCTGGGCCACGTCGTGCTCGTGGGTGACGAGGATCACCGTGATGCCGTGCTCGCGGTTGAGGCGCTGGAAGATCGCCATGATCTCCTCGCCGGTGCGGGTGTCGAGGGCGCCGGTGGGCTCGTCGGCCATAATGATCCGGGGCTCGTTCACCAGGGCGCGGGCGATCGCCACTCGCTGCTGCTGGCCGCCGGAGAGCTCGTTCGGCTTGTGATGGGCCCGGTCGGCCATGCCAACCGCGGCCAGCGCCGCCCGCGCTCGCTCGTGGCGGTTGCCGCCCTTGCCACCGTAGAGCATGGGCAGCTCCACGTTGCGCAGGGCCGAGGTGCGCTGCAGCAGCATATACTGCTGAAAGACGAAGCCGATCTTCTCGTTGCGGATGGCGGCCAACTCGTTGTCGTTCAGCTCCGCCACATTCACTCCGTCCAGCAGATACTCGCCGCTGCTGGGCTGGTCGAGGCAGCCGATAATGTTCATCAGCGTGGATTTGCCGCTGCCCGACGGACCCATGATCGCCACCATCTCGCCCTCACGGATGGTGAGCGAGACGCCCCGGAGGGCGTGGACCTCCACATCGCCCATGCGGTAGACTTTGGTCAGGTCGCGTACGACGATAAGATCGCTCATTGTGCTTGTTCTTGGTTGGGGGCCGAAGCATTCTGCGCCTGCGGCGGAATGCCTCGGCCCTACCTGGCGACTTCGGCCTACTGCGGCCCGGCCGGGTTAAACGTGCTCACGACATCCTGCACCAACACCTCGTCGCCGACGTTGAGGCCGCTGAGAATCTCGACGAACTCGGCGTTGCTGAGGCCGATCGTCACCTCGCGGCGCTGGCCGGGGGGCGGGGCCTGCTGGCCGAAGGCCGTCGGTTGGGGCACATAGTTCGGGTCGGGCACATAGACGTAGCTCTTGCCGCCCTCGGCCCGCACGGCCCGTCGCGGCACCAGCACGGCGTCGGACTTCTCCTCGGTGATGATCTCGACCACGGCGGTCATGCCGGGGCGCACGCCGGCGCTGCCCTTGTCGATGGTCACAGTCACCTCGTAGGTGGTGGTGCCCTGCTCGTTGCGGGTGGCCCTGGGCGCGATATTCGTCACGGTGCCGCCGATCTCGGCCGACGGCAGGGCGTCGAGAGTGATCTGCACCCGCTGGCCGGGCTGCACAGCGGCGATGTCGAGCTCGTCAACGGGCACATCGATGTGGAAGCTACTCAAGTCTACCAGAGAGATGATCGCGCTGGTGTCGGCGGGCTCGCCCACCTGCATCTCCACCGCGGCGACCGTGGCGGGGAAGGGCGCCTTGAGCGTCGCCATCTCCAGCTCGCGTTGGGCGAGCTTGAGGGCCACCTCGGCGCGGGCCACGGCGGCCTCGCGGGCCACCAGGGTGCTGGCCGAGGGATCGGCCAGGAGCTTTTCGAGGCCGGCCTGGGCGATCTCGATATTCGACGCCTGGACCGCCAGGTCGCTGGCGCGGCTGGCGCCGGTGAGCTGATCGAGGGCGGCCTGGGCGCGCTGCACCTCGGCGCGGGCGCTCGCCAGCTCGTCGCTCTCGGCGCCGGCGAGCAGCTTGTCGCGGGCGGCGAGCGCGCTCGCCAGCTCGGCCTCGCGGGTCGCCAGCGTCGTGATCTCGTTCTGGCGCGCCTGCTCGTAGGCGATCTTGGCGCTCTCCAGCGCGGCCTCGGCGTCCTTCACCGCACGCTCGGCGGCTGCCTCCTGGTCCACCAGCTCGCGAGGTAGATCGCCGGGGGCTTTCTCGAGTTCGCGGTTCTGCCAATAGATCCGGCTGTACTCGTCCTGGGCGTTGCGCAAGGCGTTGGCGCTGCTCTCCATTTCGAGCCGGGCGCGCTCCTTCTCAGCCGAGAGCGAGATGCGAGCCTGGTCGAGGGCCGACTGGGCCGCCTGCACACGCTCGTTGGCGCTGGCGAGCTCGTCGCTGGCCGGGCCGGCCTCTAGCCGGGCGAGGCGGGCCTTGGCGCTCTCGAGGTCGGCGCGGGCCGCGGCGATGTCGGCCTCAGAGACGCTAGCCTGGGCTTGGGCGTACTGGCTCTGAGCCTG
>DAOUGF010000618.1:0-21387 GCA_034429295.1 Chloroflexaceae bacterium | reverse complement strand
GGCTTTAGGGGTCCAGGGGACGATGTCCCCTGGCGTGGGAGGTCCAGGAGGGCCCGCGTTGGCCCTCCTGGGCCGGGGGTGCGGGGGCGGCGGACGCAGTGGCGCGAAGCGCTTGCGCCCCGCAAGAGACATATCGGTGACACCGACGCCGGGGTGCGGGGCGGCGGACGCAGTGGCGCGAAACGCTTGCGCCCCGCAACGGGCGCCGGCACGACGTGCGCCAGAACCACCCATTATGTCAATTCACTCACATCGATCTCATAGCTCTGCCGCATCGGGTGCTCCACCTCATCGAGGCCGATCTCCAGGATGTAGCGGCCAGGGCGGGTGGGCGTGAGCCGTAGCCGGTCCACCACGATCGGTAGACAGTCGGCCGGGAGATCGACGCGGCGGCGAACTTCGGCGAGCGTCGCGCCCTCCGGGTCGCGCAGGCGCGCCTCGAGGCGAGCGCCTTGGAAGGCCCGCCTGGCGTCGTTCACCACCGTGAGCGGCAGCTCAACCGCCTCGCCCACGGCGTAGGTGCGCGGCGGGAAGACGCAGAAGGCGTACTGAGGGCTGAAGGCCAGGCGCAGCGCCCAGTAGGAGCGCTTCGGCACGCGCCAGTAGTCCACTACGCTCCAGAGCACGGCCGGATACGGATCCACAAAGAGGAACGGGATGATCCCCCCGGTAGGGCGATACTTGTGGGCCCGCAGCCGGTCGATGTAGTAGCGGTTGATGAAGATCTGGTACTCCTGCGAGCGCTCGACGATCTCGGCCAGCGAGCCAAGCTCGCGCCAGGGCACCCAGTGGGCCATGATCTCGCCCTGGAAGCTGTGGCGCTCCTCCAACCGGCGGATCTCGGCCTCGTCGAGGTGCTCGGGCATGAAGCGCAAGCTGCTCTCCAGGTTGGGGAAGCTCTGGGCGCCGAACTCGGTCACAAAGGCGAGGTTCGCGGGAAAGCGCTGCAGCATGGCCTCGGCGTCGGCCAGCGTGCCGTAGGAGCGATACCAACCGAAGTAGGCGTGGGCGTCAGTGCCCTTACGGACATAGGGGAGCTCAAGCTCGCCCGAGGAGCGGACAACGGGGCGGGTCGGGTCCTCCTGCTCAACGATCTCCTTCAGCTGGGTATCCATCACATCGCGGTTCCAGCTGAAGCTGAAGGCGCTGCGGTAGGTGCGCAGCCGTGCGAGCAGCGACTCATCGGAGGTGTCCTCGACCACGAGCGACTCGTTGTGCATGCACCAGACGGCGATGCTAGGGTGGCTGCCGAGCAGGCGGGCCATCAGGCGAACCTGGCGTCGCGCCTCAGGGAGCACGCTGTGATCGTAGAGCCACTGGAGCGGGAAGTCCTGCCAGAGCAGGATGCCGGCGGCGTTGGCGGCCTCGTAGAGCTGCGGGTGCTCCACGTGGGCGTGGAGGCGCAGCATGTTCATGTGGCAGGCGCGGGCCAGCTCAAGATCCTTGTCGTAGCGCTCGCGGGTCATCGTGGCGATGCGCATATCGCCGGGCGGATAGTTGTTGCCCTTGATCAGAAAGCGCTCGCCGTTGAGGTACGGAATCCAGTTCCGCAGCTCGAAGCTGCGGGCGCCGTAGGTGAGGCAGGCGCCATCGCTCGGCCCCTCATCGGTGAGCAGCTCGACGCTCACGTCATACAGATCGGGCCGCCCGAGGTCGTGGGTCCACCAGAGCTGCGGGTCGCGCAGCTTGATCAGCCCGCCCACCTCCTGGAAGCCGCGGCGCAGCGTGCGTCGCTGCTCGAAGAGCTGAGGGGCGCCCGCGAAGGTGCGGGGCGTGAAGCGCAGCCGGATGATCGCCGGGCTTGGCTCAGCCGCGTCGAGCTCCAGGTCGAAGCGGATCTGCGCGAAGCGCTCGTCGCAGGCGAGGGTGAGCAGCCGCGTGTGCTGGAGGCGCACGGGGCCGCTGGCGTGAAGCTCAACGGGCAACCAGATCCCGCCGGGGTTCGCCTTGGGATCGAAGCAGTCCCAGTGGGAAAAGACCCCGGTGATCATCTGCTTGCCCAGCTTGTCCCGCTCGTCGGGGCAATCCACCTCCACGAGTAGCGTGTTCTCCGGCCGCAGCAGGCCGCTCACCTCCATCTCATGGGGGACGAAATAGCCCTCGTTGGCGCCGAGCGCCACACCGTTGAGATAGACGTGGGAGCGGTAGAAAACTCCGTTGAGGTGCAGCCAATGGCGAACGGCGGCCGAGGGCCGAGGTGCGAGGGTCGAGGGCTCAACCTGGAAGCGGCAGCGATACACCACCTTGCCGGCGTGGCTCGCGAGCTCAGGGAGCTGTTGCCAGTGGCCGGGGACGATCGCCGGCAGCCAGCCTTCGTCGGAGCGTGGGTAGATACCCTGGCGGAACTCGTCGAGGGGGCGGATCTGCCAGTGGTCGGAGATGGTCTGAAACAGCATCGTGAATTGGGTAGTGAGACAGGGCGACAGAGAGGGTCCGAGAGGGCCGAAGATTCGCGCTGCAAATCCTTCGGTCGTAAAGTGATGTTCTTCCTAGAGTTCGCCGAGCACCTCGCGGTAGACGGCGATGCGTCGCCTGCGGAGCTCGGGGCGATGGCGCAGGCCGAGCTTTAAGGTCTCGACGGCGAGCTCGTAGGCGAAGCCGAGGCGCAGAAAGCGGCGCAGGAGCGCGGCGAAGCGCCAGCCGTACCACATGCGGGCGAGCAGCAGCCTGCTGCGATTGAAGTTGAGGTAGCGGCTGGCGATGGCCTGCTCGCTGCTCTTGCCCTCATGGTGGATCACCACTGCATCGGGGATATACCAGATCTTCGAGGGGTTCGGTGAGCGCTGAGCCGTGAGCGGGGAGAGAGCCGCTCTACTGGCGGCAAGCTGCGAGCTGCAATCTGCCATCTGCAATCGATACTGCCACTCCAGCTCCTCGCTGTACATGAAGAAGCGCTCGTCGAGCAGGCCGGCCTGCGCAACTGCCTCGGCGCGGACGAGGAGCGCGGCGCCCACCAGCCACTCCACGGGCTGCGGGGCGCTGTCGGGCGCGTCGGCGCAGCGGTAATGGCGGGCCCAAGGGTTAGCGGGCCAGAGCCGCTCGAGCGGCGTGCTCTCCCAGAAGAAGGTGAGGCGGCGCGGGAAGCGGCGGCGGGAGGGCTGCACAGCGCCATCGGGGTAGCGGAGCTGAGGGCCGACGGCGACGAGATCGGGCCGCGCCTCTAGCTCGCGCACCAGCCGCGGGATCGCGTCGCCCAGCGGCTCGGTGTCGGGATTGAGCAGCAACACAAATTGAGAATGAGCCCGATCCGCTCTATTCTCAATGATCGCGCGGAGCGCGAGGTTGTTACCCCCCGCGAAACCCAGGTTCTCGCCGGGCTCGATCAGGCGCACGGCGGGGAACTCCGCCCGCAGCATGGCCGGCGTGCCGTCGGCGCTGGCGTTATCGACCACCAGGACCTGATAGCTGATGCCGCTGCCGGCCAGGGAGGCATCGACGGCTCGCAGGCAGCGCCGCAGCAGCTCCCGCACGTTCCACGAGACGATCACGATGGCGAGGGTGGTCACTGGCGACGGTCACTCGTTGCTCAGGCGTCGGAACCGGTCGCGCCATTGTACCGCAACTGTCGCCGGCCACCATCTCACTTCCCGATCCCGGGCCAATCCTCGTCGGCGAGATCGATCGCGATCCGCGCGCCTTCGGCGAGCAGCGTACCGGTCAGGGCGCCGCTAAGCACATCGCCCGGATAGTGGGCGCCAAGATAGATCCGGGAGAAGCCGGTGAGCACGGCCACGGTATACCAGAGCGGGCTGAGGGCCGGGAAGTGGCGGGTGAGCAGCCACGCGCCCGCGAAAGCGGCGGCCGAGTGGCCGGACGGGAAGGAGTAGGTGCCTGGCTTGCGGCCCACGGAGATCGCCTGGACCAGCTGTATGAAGGGCCGGCGGCGACGAAAGTAGTGCTTCACCGGATACTCGACGATCATTGTCGCGATCCAGAGGGGCGGCAGCACCTGCCGCAGCGCCCGCGATCCGCGCCGGCGGTCGAGCGCCGTGATCATCAGCAGTGCCAGCGCCCAGCCGAGGCCGCCGTTCATCACCGCGGTGAGGGCGTACATCACCTCGTTGGCCCAGTGGGGGTGGGGCAGGCCGTTCACCGCGAGGAAGAGCCGGGCGTCCACAGCCTGGTATGGCCGCATGCGATGCAGGATCTCCTCCCGCAGCAACGCCAGGGGGCCGCTGAGCTCGCTCTCCTCCACCCCGAGCAGCTCAGGGTTCGTGGCCCGCTGAGCGGCCTGGGCGATCGCCTCCTGCGTTTCTCCCTCGGCCGCGCTCACCTGAGCCGCGGTCTCGACGATCGTGCTGGCCACACCGCTAGGGCCAGGCTTGCGGGCCTCATCCTGAACAGCCTTGGCGGGGCTCTCGTCCTCGTGGGCGGGGCGCACCTCAACAGCCTTCGCGTCGCCGGCCTGGCGTATCAGCTCATCCACCACCTCGCGGGCCTGCTCGGGGGCCTCGATCTGGCTCAGCTTCGTGCGCAGCGTGGCGGTCACCGGGGCCGCGGCGGCCGCCTCCTCCGGCGACACCGGCACCGCTGGATTGCCCACCGCGCGAGCCCTGGCGGGGATCTCCTTCGTCTGGGCCTCGCCCCCGGCCCGGCGGGCGGCATATTCGGGCGTGACGGCGCAGCGAAACGCGCCGGGCACCACCTCCACCAGCACCGGCGTCTTGCCCGCCAACTCACCATCCCGCTGCACAGGCAGGCTGACTTTGCTATTCACCGAGATGCTGCGCCGCGCCTTGAAGTAGCGCAGGCGCGGGTTCTTGCGGTGGCGACCCGTGAGCGTGGACCAACCGACCACGAGGTAGTCGCGGAAGCTGCTTGCGTTGATGACACAAACATCGAGCACGCCATCATCGGGGGCGATATCGGGTCCCCAGGTGAAAGGCGGCTGGCCCATCTCGCCGCCATTGGCGATCAGCACCTGCGAGGCCCGCAGCCGGTAGCGCGTCCCGTCGATCACCAGGTTGAAGCGTTGGGGCTGAAAGCCGAACAGCCAGCGGGCGGCCACATACAGGTAGGCGAGCCGCCCGTAGCGGCGCTTCGCCTCGCGGGGCGTGTCCCGCTGCATCAGCGAGGTGATGCCCACGCTGATATGCAGCACCCCCAACTCGTCATTCAGCCGCATCCCATCTATCGGGGCGGTGGCGAACGAGTCGGCCAGCAGCTCCACCGCCCCGTTCAGGTCGAGGGGCAAGCCAAGCACTTGGGCGAAGACATTGGCGGTGCCGATCGGGAGGACACCTAGCGGCACTGTACTCCCCACCAGGGCCCCGGCCACCGTCGAGACCGTGCCGTCGCCGCCGGCCGCGATCACCAGATCGGCGCCACCGGCAACAGCCTCCCGCACCAGCGCCGGGATATCCTCATCGGGGGCGCCGCTGGTCTCATAGATCTTCAGGCGACGGCCCTCGCCGCTGAAGTGGCCCTCGAGGACGGCCACCACCTCATCGCGATCGCCGGTGCCGGCGACCGGGTTGAGGATCACAAAGACGTTGCGTGCCTGCTGCAGCTCCTCACCCATCGCCGCTGCTCCTTATCGTCATCAATGCGCCTCGCACCTAGGCGAAGCGCCATCGCCCCTGCACGCTACGGCCAAGGCAAGAATCGTGCCACGTGTGCCGCCTCTGGGCGCGCTGGAGCCGCGCCTGCTTCCTTGACAGGGAGCAATATTCTGTTACTATGGAACCAGTTCCACCTCGCATCGAACCGACCTGTCAATGACGCCAGATCTACGAGCTCTGCCATGGGGGCGACGATTCGTGATGTTGCGCGTGCTGCAGGCGTGGGCCTTGGCACCGTCTCGCGTGTGTTGAACAACAGCCCGCTGGTGAGCGCGGCTACGCGCAAGCGCGTGCTCGACGTGATCGCCGAGCTTCAGTACACTCCTAGCCAGATCGCCCGCAGCTTTGCGTCAGGGAAGACGCTCACCGTCGGGACGATCGCACCTTTCTTCACCCGGCCATCGGTCGTCGAGCGCCTGCGAGGGATCGAGGCGACGCTCGCCGACAACAGCTACGACTTGGTGGTCTTCAACGTAGAGACGGTCGAGCGGCGCGATAGCTGCCTGCAGGAGGTACCCCGCCGCGATCGCACCGACGGCGTGCTGATCATCTCGCTCAGCCTGCACTCGGAGGAGGTGGCGACGCTGCAGTCTACCGGGGTGCCGGTGGTGCTGATCGACGCCTGCGCCGACGAGCTGCCGAGCGTGCTGATCGACGATGTGCGCGGCGGCGAGCTCGCCACCCGCCACCTGATCGAGCTGGGCCACCGGCGGATCGCCTTCATAGGCGACGCCGACGATGAACTGCAGGCCTTCAATTTCACCAGCACCCACAACCGCCTGCAGGGCTATCTCAAGGCCCTCGAAGCCTATGGCATCACACCGCGGCCCGAGTACCAGCGCTTCGGGCGCCACGGCCGCTCCGAGGCCAGGAGGCTGGCCTGCGAATTGCTGCAACTTCCCGAGTCGCCAACCGCGATCTTCGCTGCAAGTGATACACAAGCGATGGGCGTGCTGGAGGCGGCGCGGGATCTGCAGATATCCGTGCCCGCCATGCTCTCCGTTATAGGCTTCGACGATATCGATGTGGCCGAGTATCTCGCGCTGACGACAGTGCGGCAGCCACTCTTCGAGAGCGGCGTCCGCGGCGTCGAACTGCTGCTTGGTGCTATCCTCGGCAACGCCCAACCCACACGCGAGTACCTGCCGATCGAGCTCGTCCCCCGAGCGACAACGGCGAGGCCGGCGCCGTGAAGGCCGCTCTAGCAACAAGACTATTCCTCTCGTCACTCTGAGGCTCCAGAGTGACGCGCCTCTACCGACGATGCGGCGCAGCCCTGTAACGCTGCCGCCCTGAACGCTGAGAGGAGGTGTAGCCATCGCCGACGGTCACGCCATGTACGCGAACGGACCTCGCAACAACGATTGTTAGGAGGACAGCATCATGCGATCAAAGGCCCTTTCGCTCTTCGTCCTGCTCCTCATAAGCGCTATCCTCGCCGCCTGTGGCGGCGGCGGCGCCTCACAGAATCCCACAACCGCCCCTGCAGGCGAAGCCACCGAGCCCGCGGCTGCGGCCACCGAGCCCGCCGCCCAGGCCACTGAACCCGCTGCCAGCGGCGGCGGCGAAGGCGATCTCAGCGGCACCGTTAGCATCCTGGGCGCCTTCACCGGAGCTGAGGCGGAGGCCTTCGAGGCGACGCTCGCGGTCTTCGAGCAGATGTACCCCGGCGTCGATGTGGTCTATAGCGGCGTCAACGACTTCGATACCCAGGTTGTGGTGCGCGTCCAGGCCGGCGATCCGCCTGACATCGCCGCCTTCCCGCAGCCCGGTGGCGCCGCCCGCCAGGCCGCCGACGGGCAGCTCGTGCCGCTCTGGCCCGAGGCCCAGGCCGTGCTCGATGAGAACTTCGCCCCCTTCTGGAAGGAGCTCGGCACTTTCGACGGCACGCCCTACGGCATGTTCCACCGCGTGAACGCTAAGGGCTTCATCTGGTACAACAAGCCCGCCTTCGAGGCCGCCGGCTACAGCGTGCCCACCACTTGGGAGGAACTGCAGGCCCTCGAGGAGCAGATCATCGCCGACGGCGGGGTTCCCTGGTGTGAGGGTATCGAGTCCGGCGCTGCCACCGGCTGGAAGGGCACCGACTGGATCGAGAACATCATGCTCCGCACCCAGTCCACCGACGTCTACGACCAGTGGATCGCCGGCGACGTGACCTTCACGTCGCCTGAGGTGCGCAACGCCTTCGATATTCTCGGCGAGATCTGGCTCGACCCGACCATGGTCTACGGCGGCCAGCAGACGATCGTCCTCACCTCGGTGCCCGACGCCGCCACCTTCCTCTTCACCGATCCGCCGAACTGCTGGCTGCACATGCAGGGCAGCTTCGCCACCAACTTCTTCCCCGAGGAGGTCCAGGCTGACCTCGACAACCAGGTTGGCGTCTTCGTGATGCCCGCGATCGACCCGGCCGTCACTCCGGCCCTCGAGGTCGGCGGCGACGTGTTCGTGGTCTTCCAGGGCAAGGATCGGCCTGAGGTGAAGGCGTTCATCGAGTTCCTCGGCACGGTGGAGTCCACCACCGACTGGGCCGCGCTCGGCGGCGCGCTCTTCCCCCACAAGGGCCAGGATCTGAGCGTCTACCCGACGGAGATCGAGCGCACCATCGCCGAGACGATCATCAACGCCGAGGCCGCCCGCTTCGATGCCTCCGACGCCATGTCGGCCGAGGCCAACGCCGCCTTCTGGAAGGGCATCACCGACTGGGTGAGCGGCAACCGGGATCTCGACGGCGCCCTGCAGGACATCGACGCCGCACGACCGCAGTAATCCATCGCATGAGGAGGTCGCGGCGTAGCGCGTGGTAGCCATCGCCCGCCGCGCCGACCAGCCCACCGGGGGCGCAGCACTGCCGGCGCCCCCGGCCAACGCAAGGAGCAGCGTGATGGCACAGGCCGAAAAGCTGGAAAGCTCAACGGAACGACCAACTGGTATTGGTGCCTGGCTATCTACCACAATCGCCCGGGTGCTGATCTCCCTCTTTGTGCCCGTTATCACCTTTGTCATTCTGTGGCAGGTGTTCATTTTCCTCCGCGACGCCAACATGCCCCAGTGGATCACGGCGATCGTCGCGATCATCTGGGGCGTGGGCGGGGTCTGGGTGCTCTTCTCGCTCTCGAACTACGTGATCGAGCAGCTGCCCGTCCTCTGGCGCCGCCGCCTCACGCCCTTCATCTTCGTCGGCCCGGCCCTCGCCATCCTCGCGTGGTATCTGGTGCTGCCGACGATCCGCTCGTTTGTCACCAGCTTCTACGACGCCACCGGTAGGAACTTCGTCGGCCTGGCGAACTATATCTACGCCTTCACTAGCCAGGAGATGTTGATCTCCTTCCGCAACAACTTCTTCTTCTGGCTGATCTTCTGCACCGCCTTCAGCGTCGCCTTCGGCCTGGTCATCGCCGTGCTCGCCGACCGCACCCACCCGATCTTCGAGATGGTCTGCAAGGCCCTGATCTTTATGCCGATGGCGATCTCCGGCGTGGCCGCCTCCGTGATCTGGAAGTTCATCTACGAGTTCCGCCCCCCGAACTCGCCCCAGATCGGTCTGCTCAACGGCATCGTCGCCGCCTTCGGCGGCACCCCCCAGGGCTGGCTGCTCATCCAGCCGTGGAACAATCTGATGCTCGTGGTGATCATGATCTGGCTGCAGACTGGCTTCTCCATGGTGATCCTCTCCTCGGCGATCAAGGGCATGCCCGCCGATCTGCTCGAGGCGGGGCGCATCGATGGGGCCAACGAGTGGCAGATCTTCCGCCACATCACCATCCCCTACATCCAGGGCACCATCATCACCGTCGCCACCACGGTGGTGCTCGGCACGCTGAAGGTCTTCGATATCGTCCAGTCGATGACCGGCGGCAACTTCGGCACCCAGGTGATCGCCAACGTGCAGTTCCAGCAGCTGTTCCGCTTCGTCGAGAACGGCCGCGCCGCCGCGATCGCGATCATCCTGCTGGTCGCCGTGATCCCGGTGATGTACTACAACCTGCGCCAGTTCGGTAAGCAGACGGAGGCCTTCTAATGGCAACCACAACCGTTCCTCAACAGAGCGTCAGCCTGCGGAAGCGCACCGGCCGCGTCCCCATCGGCAAGATCGCCGTCTACGTTGTGATGATCCTCATCACCACCATCTGGGTCATCCCAACGCTCGGCCTGCTGGTGAGCTCCGTCCGCCCCCCCGACGATGTGCGCCGCACCGGCTGGTGGACGGTGCTGACGAACCCTGGCGAGGCGCGCTTTACCCTGGATAACTACCGCACGGTGCTCGGCATCCCGCGGGAGGGCCAGGAGATCCAGGCTGGGCGCAGCAACATCAACATGGGCACCTCGATGATCAACACGATCACGATCGCGGTGCCCTCTACGGTCATCCCCATCCTGATCGCCGCCTTCGCCGCCTACGGCTTCGCCTGGATCGCCTTCCCCGGACGCCGGGTCTTCTTTATCATCGTGGTGGCGCTGCTCGTCGTGCCGCTCCAGATCTCGCTGGTGCCGATCCTGCGCGACTACCAGCGGCTCGGCCTCGGCGGCACCTACCTCGGCGTCTGGATGGCCCACACCGGCTTCGGTCTGCCGCTGGCGGTCTACCTGCTCTATAACTACATCAGCACCATCCCCCGCGACATCTTCGAGTCGGCCTTCCTCGACGGCGCCACTCACTTCACCATCTTCACTCGCCTGATCCTGCCGCTCTCGGCGCCGGCCCTGGCCTCCTTCGCTATCTTCCAGTTCCTCTGGACCTGGAACGACCTGCTGATCGCCCTGGTCTTCCTCGGCGCCGAGCCCCGCGTGCAGGTGCTCACCCAGCGCCTCCTCGGTCTGCTCGGCCAGTTCGGCGCAGACTGGCATCTGCTCACCGCTGGCGCCTTCGTCAGCATGATCATCCCGCTGATCGTCTTCTTCTCGCTGCAGCGCTACTTCGTCCGCGGCATGATGGCCGGCTCGGTCAAGGGCTAGAGTTCGCGTAAGGAACAGGGGCGGAGCACAAGGGGCGGGGCTGGCCCCGAATCTCCGCCCTTGTTCTATGCTAGAATGGCGCGCTGATATCGTAACCGCGCCAGCCTAGAGGCTCCTATGCGCTTCCCACGCTCGAGCGGCGTGCTGCTCCACCCTACTTCGCTGCCGGGCCCGTGGGGCATCGGCGATCTTGGCTCAGCCGCGTATCGCTTTGTTGACTTTCTCGCCGCCGCGGGTCAGAGCCTCTGGCAGATCCTCCCCCTCGGCCCCACCGGCTACGGCGACTCGCCCTATCAGGCCTTCTCGGCAGCCGCCGGAAACCCGCTCCTGGTAAGCCTCGACGCACTCGTCGGGCGCGGCCTGCTCAGCCACGATGAACTCGCCGCGGCCGCCGCCGGGCATCCTCTCGACCCCGCCAGAGTGGATTATGGCGCGGTGATCGCCTTCAAACTGCCGCTGCTGCGCCGGAGCTTCGAGCGTCTCAAGGCCGGCGCCGACCAGGAACTGGCCGCGGCCTTCGAGCGCTTCAAGGCCGAGAACAGCGCCTGGCTCGACGACTACGCCCTCTTTATGGCCCTGAAGGAGGCCCACGGCGGCGTGAGCTGGAACGAGTGGCCGGCCGAGCTGCGCTCCCGCGACGCCAGCGCCCTGGAGCGGGCCCGTGCGGAGCACGCCGCCGGCATCGAGATGCAGCAGTATCTCCAGTTCCTCTTCTTCAGCCAGTGGGCGCCGCTCAAGGCCTATGCCAACCAGAAGGGCATCTCGATCATCGGCGACACGCCGATCTTCGTCGCCTACGACAGCGCCGATGTCTGGGCCAACCCCGAGCTCTTCTTCCTCGACAGCGAGGGCAACCCCACCGTGGTGGCCGGTGTGCCGCCCGACTACTTCAGCGCCACCGGGCAGCGCTGGGGCAACCCGCTCTACCGTTGGGAGCGCATGGCCCAGGACGGCTACGCCTGGTGGGTGGCCCGCCTACGCGCCGCCTTCGCTCAGGTCGACATCCTGCGCCTCGACCACTTCCGCGGCTTCGCCGCCTACTGGGAGGTGCCCGCCAGCCAGGAGACGGCGATCAACGGCCGCTGGGTGAAGGGTCCCGGCGCGGCTCTCTTCGAGCGCCTCGAGCAGGAGCTCGGCGCCCTGCCGCTCATCGCCGAGGATCTCGGGCTGATCACCCCAGACGTGCACGCTTTGCGGGATCAGTTTGACTTCCCCGGCATGAAGGTGCTGCAGTTCGCCTTCGACGGCGACCCTGCCAATAGCTACCTGCCCCATCACCACGTCCAGAACTGCGTGGTCTACACCGGCACCCACGACAACGACACCACCATCGGCTGGTTCCAGGGGCTCGACGAGGGCCAGCGCCATATTGTCCGCACCTACCTGGCCCGCGACGGCTCCGACATCGCCTGGGATCTCATCCGCACCGCGATGCTCTCCGTCGCCGATATAGCCGTGATCCCGTTTCAGGATGTGCTGCGCCTTGGAGGCGACGCCCGCATGAACACGCCGGGCCGCCTCGGCGGCAACTGGGCTTGGCGCTTCAGCGAGGAGGCGCTCAACGAGCACGTCGCCGGCGAGCTGCGCTTCCTCACCACCCTCTCCGACCGCCTCCCCAGCCATCTCAAGCCTGCCCGGGGCGGCGAGCCGCCGGACTACAACCCGGCGGAGAGGTAGGCGCATCACGACGGATATATCCGCCCCTCCTCCACCCGCATCCGGCTGATCTCGGCCAGGAAGTCCGCCCCGAAGTCGGCGAGGTCGGTGGCCGAGAGCAGCGTCTGCTGGCCGGGGCGGCGGATCGCCTCCAGCATATGGGCGCGGCGCTGCGCGTCCAGCTCGCTCAGCAGATCGTCGAGCAGCAGCACTGGCGCGTCGCCGCTCCGCTGCCGCATCAGCTCGGCCTCGCCCAGCTTGAGCGCCAGCGTCACGCTCCGCTGCTGCCCCCGCGAGCCGTAGCGCCCCAGGTTCACGCCCCCGACGGTGAAGGCAAGGTCGTCGCGGTGCGGGCCGATCAGCGTCTGGCCGCGGGCCAACTCGTCGCGCCGCAGCTCCCGCAGCCCTTGGCCGAGGCGGGCCGCGAGGCCGCCGCTGTCCCGTGCAGGGCCGAGGTCGGCGCTCGGCTGGTAGGCGATCTCCAACGGCAGCGAGCCGCCGCTGATCGCCTGGAAGAGCGGGCCGGCGATCCGGTTTAGCTCGCTCACGGCCCGCAGGCGCTCCGCGAGCACATAGCCGCCCGCGGCGGCGAGCTCCTGGTCCCAATAGGCCAACTCGTCGTCCACCCCGCGCGGCGGGCGGCGGCGCTCGCGCCAGGCTCGCAGCAGGCTGTTCCGCTGCTGCAGAAGCTTCTGGTACTGGGCCAGCGTCCGCACATAGTGGGGATCGAGCTGTGAGAGCGTGATATCGAGGTAGCGCCGGCGCTCCAGCGGCGGGCCGTCCACCAGCGTCAGGTCGGCGGGGGTGAAGAGCACCACCCGCAGCTGGCCCACCAGATCGAGAGCGCGGGCCGGGCGCTTATCAATGCGGACGAGCTTAGTGGAAGTGTTGGTGAGCTGGCCCTCCTCGTCGGCGCGCCGCTGCACGATCACCTCGAGCCGCACCTTACCGCTCAGCCGCTGCACCTCGGCAGCCACGCGGGCGAAGGGCGTCACGCCCGCCTCGCCCACCGCATCCCAGCGCACCAGCTCTCGGTCGGCGCTGATGCGGGGCGAGCGGGTCGTCGCCAGGTAGAAGAGCGCCTCGAGCACGCTCGTCTTGCCAGCCGCGTTCGGGCCGTAGAGCAGCGTGATGCCCGCGGGAAGCTGCAGATCGAGGCGCTGGTAGTTGCGGAAGTCGCGCAGGCTGAGGTTCGAGACGTACACGGATCACAGACCGAGCGCGCGCAGCGCGCCCAGATCGCCGCAGCCGGCACAGAACATCGCCACCCGCAGCTCCTTGATGAACGCGCCGAGCCCCTCAAGCACCGCCTCGGCCCCTCGCTCATCGATCGCGCTCACCAGAGCCGGCTTGGCAGTCCCGGCCAGATCCGCGCCGAGGGCGATCGCCTTGGCCACATCCACGCCGCTGCGCACGCCGCCAGAGCCGATGATCGTCGCCTCCGGCACCGCGGCCCGCACCTCTTTGATGCACTCCGTGGTGGGCCGGCCCCAATTGGCGAAGGCCCCGGCCACCCGGCGGCCCTGATCATCCTGCTGCCGAAAGCGCTCCACCTCGCTCCAGCTCGTGCCGCCCGCGCCAGCCACGTCAATCACCCGCACGCCGCAGTCGAAGAGCCGGCGGGCATCGCGGCCGCTGATGCCATTGCCGACCTCCTTCACCACCACCGGCACCTCCAGCTCCCGGCAGAGCTGCTCGATCTTGCGCAGCAGGCCCTTAAAGTTGGTGTTGCCCTCAGGCTGCACCGCCTCCTGCAGCGGGTTCAGGTGCAGGATCAGCGCATCGGCCTCGATCATCTCCACCGCCCGCCGGCACTGCTCCACCCCGAAGCCGTAGTTCAGCTGCACGGCGCCCAGGTTGGCCAGCAGCGGAATCGTCGGGGCCACCCGGCGCACCTGGTAGGTTGGTGCGAGCCGGCTGTCCACCACGGCGGCCCGCTGCGAGCCCACGCCCATCGGCAGCCGCAGATGCTCGGCGGCCTCCGCCAGAGCCAAGTTGATCTTCTCGGCGATACTCGCCCCGCCCGTCATCGAGCTGATCAGCAGTGGCGCACCGATCTGCTTGCCTAGAAAGCTGGTCGTCGTATCGATCTCGGCCAGGTCGAGCTCCGGCAGCGCCGTGTGCGGCAGCCTGTAAGCGTCAAACCCCGTCGCCACGCCCTTGGCGGCCACATCCTCACCGAGCACGATCTTGATGTGATCAACCTTGCGTCCCTCGGTCTGGCCGGAGTCCGGCATGGCATGCTCCTTCGGCTCACGGCATTCTAATGCGTTCCATGCCGATCATACCAGCATCACAGATCGGCGTCAAACCCCACTCTCGGCCATTCGCTCTCCGCACCATGGCACACAACTTGCTAGTATCCCCAGGTTTCTACCATAAGTAAGGAGTGGAGATGGCCGCCAAGGTCGCCCCGAAGAAGGGCCAGAAGCCCGCTGCGCCGGCTGCGCAGAAGCATAAACACTCGCCCCGTGCCCGCGATGCCCGATCGTCGCCCCACGCCGGGATGGGCGCCGTCCTGGTTGAGGGCGGCGTCTCGTTCCGCGTTTGGGCGCCCAACGCCGAAGCCGTCTACGTCGCCGGCAGCTTCAACGACTGGTCGCCCAATGCCGCGCCGCTCGGCTCAGACGGCGACGGCTACTGGTCCACCTTCATCGAGGGCGTCGGGCCCGGCGAGCGCTACAAGTTCCGCATCATCAACGACGATCTCGAGCTCTGGCGCAACGATCCCTACGCCCGCGAACTCACCAACTCGGTCGGCGAGGCCGTGATCCACGACCCGCACTTCGAGTGGGGCAATGACGACTATCGCACGCCGCCCTGGAACGAAATCGTGATCTACGAGATGCACATCGGCACCTTCGCTGTGCCGGAGGGTCAGGCGCATGGCAGCTTCGACAGCGCGATCGAGAAATTGCCCTACCTTCGGGAGCTCGGCGTGAACGCCGTCCTCGTGATGCCGCCCATGGAGTTCGCAGGCGACGTCAGCTGGGGCTACAACCCGGCCCACCCCTTCGCCATCGAGCAGGCCTATGGTGGTCCCAGCGCCTTCAAACGCTTCATCAAGGCTGCCCACGAGCAGGAGATCGCCGTGCTCCTCGACGTGGTCTACAACCACTTGGGCCCTTCCGACATCGACCTCTGGCAGTTCGATGGCTGGAGCGAGAACGGCATGGGCGGCATCTACTTCTACAACGACTGGCGCGCCAACACGCCCTGGGGCGACACCAGGCCCGACTACGGCCGCCACGAAGTGCGCCAGTACATCGTCGATAACGCCCTGATGTGGCTTGAGGAGTATCGCGTGGATGGCCTGCGCTTCGACGGCTCGGCCTACATCCGCAGCGTCAAGGGCGTGCTCTACGGCGACGAGATCCCCGAGGGCTGGGACCTGCTGCGCTGGATCAACGACGAGATCGACCGCCGCCAACCCTGGAAGCTCACCATCGCCGAGGACCTGCGCAACGAGGAGAGCGTCACCGCGCCCACCTCTGAGGGTGGCGCCGGCTTCGACGCCCAATGGGATGCCCTCTTCGTCCACACCGTGCGCGAGGCGATCATCACCCAGGACGACATCAACCGCAACGTAATGGCCGTGGCCAACGCCATCGGCCACCGCTACAACGACGACGCCTTCAAGCGCGTGATCTACACCGAGTCCCACGACGAGGTGGCCAACGGCAAGGCCCGCGTGCCCGAGGAGATCTGGCCCGATAACGCCGGCAGCATCTACGCCAAGAAGCGCTCCACCCTGGGCGCCGCCCTCGTCTTCACCGCCCCCGGCATCCCCATGATCTTCCAGGGCCAGGAGTTCCTCGAGGATGGCTGGTTCGAGGATCAGAAGCCCCTCGACTGGGCGAAGCTCGAGCGCTACCCTGGCATCGCCGCCCTCTACCGCGACCTCTTCCGCCTGCGCCGCAACTGGGAGGGCGCCACCCGCGGCCTGAGCGGGCAGGGCTGCGCCGTCACCCACGTCAACATCGACGCCAAAGTCCTCGCCTTCCACCGCTGGCACGAGGGCGGCCCCGGCGACAGCGTGATAGTGATCGCCAACTTCACCGCCCAACCCTGGCAGGACTACTGGCTGGGGCTGCCCGGCCCCGGCCTCTGGAAGGTGCGCTTCAACAGCGACTGGGAGGGCTACGACCCCGAGTTCGACAACTTCTACACCCCCGACGTCACCGCCATCCCCGAGGAGCAGGACGGCCTCCCCGCCAGGGGCGCCGTCAACATCGGGCCCTACAGCGTCATCATCCTCTCGCAAGACGCATAGGCCGCCAAGCTCATACGCAAAGGCAGCCACCAGGCTCCCAAAGCTCCGGCGACTGCCAGGCGCTCAAAACCAAGGCGACTGCCAGGCGCTCAAAACCAAGGCGGCCGCCAGGCTCCAAAGCTCAGGCGGCTGCCAGGCGCTCAAAACCAAGGCGGAGGCGACAATGTCGCCTCCGCCGAGCTTTCGCGCTTTCGTGCCCTTTCTTTCGCGTCTTCCCTTTCGCGACTTCGTGCCTTCGCGTTCGCGTTTTTCGCGAGCGAAGCTTTCGCGAACTTCGCGATCCAAACACCCCCCTACAAATACTCCCGCTGGCTCACCCGCCGCCGCCACTCCTCCTTGATCTCCACAGGCGTACCCTGGGAAACCAGGAAATCCAGCAGCAGCCGCGAGAAGGTATTGCGGTGCTCGAGGAAGGGGAAATGGTTCGCCTTGGGCAGCACCAGCAGCTGCACCGGCCGGTTGGCAAGCTCATTGATGAAAGCCGCGTGCTCCGGGCTCACGATCTTATCCTGGCCACCGTAGACCGCCAGCAGCGGCACCGTGAGCGACAGCAGTTCCTCCTGCATATCCGTCGCGAGGATCGACTCCTGCACGCTGCCGAGCACCTGCTCGCTCAGGTTATCGGTGTCCTCGTACAGCTCCTGCTGCACCTCCGGGTCGGCGATCGGGATAGAGCGCAGCAGTCGCGACCAGACATTGGTGTTGTTGCCGCCGAAGAGCTTGGAGAAGGTCCCCGGCTTAATATGCCCTGCCAGCGCCTGCCCGGAGATCGGCGTGGCCACCGTCATCACCTTGTGGAAGCGCTCGGGCCGTTCGCGGGCCGCGCGGATGGCCACCATCCCGCCCAAGCCGTGGCCCACCAGGTTCGCCGCGGGGATGCCCATCTTATCCATGAAGGCGCCGAGCATCTCCACGTAGCCGTCGATGCTGAAGGCGCCGCCCTTCCGCTCGCTCTCCCCGAAGCCCCAGAAATCGAGCGCGTAGGCGCGATAGCGCTCGGAGGCCAGATCCATCGTCTGCACCCAATAGCGCCACGAGCCGAGCCAGCTGTGGAGGAAGATGATCGGCTGCCCGCGGCCGAAGACCTCATAGTGGGCGAGCCGGTTGTCAAGATGGATGGCGCTCACTCGGTATCCTCGTCGGCGTCTGGCGTCTCACTCTGCTCAAGCGGCACAATGAAGCTGAAGGTGCTACCCTTACCCTGCTCGCTCTGCACCCACATCTCGCCGCCGTGCTGCTCTACGAACTGCTTTGCGATCGCGAGGCCCAAGCCTGTGCCGCCCGCCACGTCCCGCAGCGGGTTATCGGCGCGGTAGAAGGGGCGGAACAGCTTCTTCTGCTGCTCCTTCGTCATACCCACGCCGTTATCCTCCACATCCACCTGCAGCATATTGGCGCGATTCAGGTAGGCCCGCACATGGATGCGCCCGCCGTCATAGGTGTATTTTACCGCGTTGGAGAACATATTCTGAAACACCTGAGTCAGGCGCTTCTGGTCGGCCATCACCGGCGGCAGCGACGCCGGCGCGTCGATCACCACCTCCATGCCCTTCCGCTCGTACTCCAAGCGCAGCGACTGCACAACCTCGTTGATCAGCGCCGGCATATCCACCTGGGTGAAGTTCAGCTTCTTCTTCGAGTCCGGCCGCGCGAAGTCGAGGATATCCTCGATCAGCGCCCGCAGCCGGTTCGTATTGTTCTTGATGATCCCCAGGTAGCTGTACTGGTCCTCCGTGAGATTCTGCGCTCCGCTGAGCATCAGCACATCCACGTAGCCCTTCACCGCAGTCAGAGGCGTCCGCAGTTCGTGGCTCACGTCGGAGATGAACTGCCGCTTCTCCAGGTCGGCCTCGATCTCGCGGGTGATATCCCGCAGCACCGCCACATCGCCGTAGCGTTGGCCATCGTCGCCCACCACCGGCGCCAGGTTCACCGCGATCACCTGGTTGGGATCGGTCAGATCCAGCGAGGTCGAGTACATACGCTGGCCCTCGCGCATATGCCGTAGCCCGGTGATCAGGCCGTTGTACACCGTGTGGGCCCGCTTGCGCGCCGTCTCGTCCTCGCCGAAATGCTCGAGCGCGCTCAACGGCTTGCCAGTCACGGCTTCGGCCGGGATCTCCAGCACATTCTCGGCCGCCGGGTTGAAGAGCAGGATCGTCCCGTCGGTATCGAGCACGATCACGCCCTCGCTCACCGACTGCAGCACCGCTGCGCTCTTCGAAGTCTCCTCTCGCTGCTGCTCCAGCAGCACCGCGTTGGTGCCGGCCAGGTCGTTGATGTAGCTGTAGAGCTGGGCATTGGCGAGCGCCGAAGCCACCACGCCGGCGATCGTGCCAAGCAGATTCATCTGCGACTCGGTGAAGTAGTTCACCTCAGGGCTGGAGAGCACCAGCACGCCAAGCGCCGTGTCGCTCGTCTTCAGCGGCACCGCCGCCACCGAGCGCACATCCTCGGCGCGGCCCGGCTCCTGCACCCAGCGGTCATCCACCAGTACATCGGGGATGTTCACCGGCTCCTGCTGCTGCATCACCCAGCCGGCGAGACCGCCGCCGCCGGCGAAGGCCATCGGGATGTTCGCCGTCTGCGCGTCGCCCTGGCTGTAGAGCACCGCCCGGCAGATCAGCGCGCCGCTCGCCGGGTCCTGCAGCATAATCGAGCCGCGGGACACGCCCAGGTTGTTCGAGATCAGCTCAAGAGCCCTGCGGATGATCGCGTTCAGGTCGAGCTGCGTCGTCAGCTCGAGGGTGATGCTGTGCACCGCCTCTAGGCGCTCCTTCTCCTCGGAGACCTGCCTGGTAGCCTGTTCGAGCTCGGCGGTGCGCTCGGCCACACGCCGCTCCAGATCGGCGGCCAGGTTCGAGATCTGGTCGAAGAGGCGGGCGTTCTGGATGGCCTGGCTGGCCTGGTTGGCCAGCGCGAAGGTGTTCTCCACCGCGTCGGCATCGTAGGCCCTCGGCGTCTCCGCGCCGATGGCCAGGATGCCCACAAGCTCGTTATCGACCAGCAGCGGCGCGCCGATCCAGGTACGGGCCTTCCAGCCGAGACTCCGCAGCGGCTCGAACCGCTCGTCCTGCAGCGCGTCCTCGATCAGCACCGGGCGCCGCTCCTCGGCCATCGTCTGCAGCAGCCCAAACTCCTCTACATCGAAGTCGGCCCGCAGCAGCCGCTGCTCGCTCAGCCCACGGGCCTCCGTGATCTGCAGATGGCCGTAGCCCTCGTCCCGCAGCAGCACGGCCGCGCTGTCGTAGGCCACCACCCGCGCGAGCTGGTCGAGGATCAGCGTCTGGATCTCCCGCAGGTCCATCGTCGAGGTGAACGACTGGGCCACGTCCCGCAGGGTATCGGCCAGACGGCGGCGCTCCTGCTCCATACGGTAGAGCTGGGCGCTCTTGAGGGCCTGGCTGGCCTGGTTGGCAAGGATGGAGATCAGCGAGAGCTGGTGCTCGCTCCACTCGTGGGGCGTGTAGGAGCCTACCCAGAGGACGCCGAGGTGCTCGTCGTTGGTACCGATGGCGATGCCGAGCACGCTGCGGATGCCGAGCGCCAGGGCCTCGGGGTTGGCGCCCTCCACCTCCTGCAGGTCGCTGATCGCCAGCGGGCGGCCGCTCTCCAGCAGCTTGCTCGTCATGCCGTCGAGCCGGAAGTTGAGCTGCAGGTCGTCCCGCGTGTGGGTCCACTCCACTAGCACCTGCCGCTCGATCCGTCCTTGCTGGTCCAGACGCAGCACGGCGCAGAGCTCAGCGCCGATCAGCCGCAGGGCCGCATCGGCCACCAACTGCTGGGTCTCGTCTGGGTCGAGCGTGCCGGAGAGATTTTGCGTCACCTCGAAGAGCGTGGTCATCTCCACGGCGTTCTGGCGCGTCTCGCTGAACAGGCGAGCGTTGTTGAGCGCAGCCGCCGCCTGGTTGGCCACCGTGGTGAGGAAGCGCTGGTCGTTCTCGTCGAAGGAGCGCTGCTCGTAGCACTGCACGCTGATCACGCCGAGCACCTGCTGGCCGAAGATGATCGGGACCGCCAGGAACGACTGCTCGAGCGGCTCGCCCACACGGCCGTCGGCAATATCCAGCCCCATCGCCAGCGCCTCCTCGGCCGTGCCGAGCAGCAGCGGCTGGCGGTTGCGGATCACCCAGCCGTTAGTGCCGTGGGGCAGCGGGCGGGACGGCAACTCCAGCCGCTGGCCGCGGTCGTAGGCCACAGGGTAGCTGAGCGTGTTGGTCGCCTCGTCGTACAGCGCGATCAGCGAGGTCCGCACATCGATCACCTCGCCGATGCCGGCGTGGAGCTTCTCGAGCAGATCCTGCAGATCGAGGGTGGCGTTCACCGCCGCGCTGATCGAGTTGATGGTCGAGAGCTCGTTGATCCGCCGCTCCCGCTCCTCGAACAGCCTGGCGTTCTCCAACGCGGTGGCGGCCTGGTCGGCCAAGCCCTCCAGCAGCGCCCGCTCGTCGTCGGTGAAGTGACGGGCGTAGTTGGTCATCACGCTGAGCACACCGATCGTCTGCTCGCGGTAGATCACCGGCACGCCCATAAACGAGATCAGGTTGTTGTCGCGCTGATAGCTGGGGTAGAGCGAGCCGCCGGTGGCGTTCACATCATCGATGATCAGTGCCCTGCCGAGGGCGGCCACCTGGCCAGTGAGGCCCTGGCCCACCGGCACGCGCATGCTCCGGCCTCGCTCAGTGGGAATGCCGTCGAGGGCCGCCGGCACGAGGATGTTATCCGGGGTGATCGTCCAGAGGGCCACCGTGGTCACGCTCAGCTGGCGGCTCACCAGCTCCATCAGCTTGTTGAGCACCTCCTGGGGGCGCAACAGCGAGGAGAGGATGCGGGCGGCGTCGAGGAGCGTCTGCTGCTCGGCCACCTTCACCCGCAGGGCGCTGGCGCTGGCTTGGGCGGCCTTGAAGGCGCGGGCGCGAGCGATCGCGGTGCCCGTCT
>DAOUGF010000617.1:0-1578 GCA_034429295.1 Chloroflexaceae bacterium | reverse complement strand
ACTCAGCCAGGATGTCCTGGAGCGTCATCTGCTCGTAGCCCTTGGTGTAGATCAAACGTTGCACCGCGTCGAGGATCTGGTTGCGCTTGGCGGCGCGCTCTGCTGGCTTGATGGTTCGTGCCACAGCTGCTCCCATTTAATAAACAGAGCATCGGTTTATTTTTGGAAGTATAGCAGGCTGTCGGCCTTGAGTCAACGCGTTCACGAGTAGAGCGTGCCGATGCGCTCACGCGCCGGCAGGATATGCCCGACGCGTGCCCCCCATTGACGAGCTGCTGCGACGGGCGCGAGGCGCCGCGGGTAGGAAGCGCCTCCAGGCTCAGGGAGAGCGCTTGGCGCAGCGGGGCCTCGCGCGGGTTGGCGAACAGGTGCAGCCCATTGGTGTAACCTTACGTGGTGGGCTTACTGACACTCGAGGAGCTGCCTGATGCTGCGGTTCATATGGGCGATGCCGCCCCGCGAAGGGAAGTGCCCCGAACCAGGCAGCGTTTCCGCCACGACCAGGTTGGGAATGATCTCCCGCGCCCGCGGCAGCACCCGGGCTGCCGGGAAGAAGATGTCGCGCTCGGCGGCGAGCAGCAGCGTGGGCGCGGTGAAGCGGGCAAGCTCGTCGGCAGTCGCCAGCCGGGGCAGCTCTCGCTCGAGCCGGACATGGCGATAGACCGCCTCCAGCGTATCGAGCACCGGCTTCTCGGCGGCCTCGCTGAACATCGGCTGCACGGCGCGGCGTAGGGCCGCGCGGCTCGGCCGCAGCCGGTAGACGAGTAGCGGCAGGATGATCTTGCGTAGCATCGGGGCGAGCGGCCCCAGGGCAATGCCGGATGGGACCAGCAGCGCCGCGTGCGAGATGCGTTCGGGCGCCAGGGTCGCCGCCCGCAGGATGATCCCCGCCCCGTATGACGGTCCCACGAGGGCCGCTCGCTCCAGGTCGAGGGCGTCGAGCAGATCGACTGCCCAGCGGCCATAGCTGTCGTCGCGGGGCGAGAGGCGCGTCTGCGCGCTCAGGCCGGGGTGGCCGATGGTGTCCGGCGCGTAAATGCGGAAACGCTCGGCGAGGGGCCGGAACCAGGCGAGGGTCAGCGGGTTGATGACGTTGCCGCCGTGGAAGAGCAGAATCGGCTGCGCGCCCTCGGGCCCCGCAATCAGCAGGTGAGTCTCGCCGAAACGCGTGGGGAGCACGGCGCGCTGGATGGGGAGATCAAGCCTGACGAGCTCCTGCTCGTAGTGGGCCTTGATCACCGTCTCGCCGGCAACTGTGCGGTAGATTGAAGGCGGCCGTATGCCGCCGGTTGTGCTGAGCGGGGACATTCTGGCTCCTTGATCTCGAAGCTAGGCAATATGACCTTGTGAACAAATCATCATTTCGGTCACACGATAAGCGTACCCCACTCGCTCATCGCCGCATCGGTCCTCAGTCTGAGCCGGGTTGCGCATCAAGGCTGTGGCGCACAGGCGTACTGTGGCCCGGTGGACCTGTTCGACCATAAGCTGTCCCTCGCCCATCTGCTCTTTGCTCTAGCGAGCTGACGCCCGGCGGGCCAATTGTAGCTGTCCACATGCTAGCCACGGCCTACTTGG
>DAOUGF010000616.1:0-4152 GCA_034429295.1 Chloroflexaceae bacterium | reverse complement strand
GGGGGCTCGGGCGGCAGTTCAGTCTGCATATCGTCGATCCGCCAGCCGTTCGCAGCCGTGAACTGATCGCGCTTCTCGACATCGAAGTTCAGCGGCAGCTCTCGCAGCGCCTCGAGGCGGGCGCGGTACTGCTCGTGGAGAGGTGGCTCAGACAACGGGCACAACCTCCCCCTGCTCGTCGAGCTCCTCGGTGGCCACCTGCACTTCGCCGATGATCGTGCCGCCGCTCGCTTCGGCGACGCGCTGGCAGAAGGCGACCCAGGCGTTCTTCTGGATCTCTTTGCCGATCTTCCCCTCGTGATAGCCCAGGCTCACCAGCATATCCCTGCTGCGAGCCCAGGAGCGGATCTCGAAGCGCAGGGCCCGCGGGCGGGTGGGGTGGCGTCGAACCGAGAAGGTGATCTGACCAGCCTCCGGGTGGCCCTTCAGGGTCACGAAGGTGAACGAAGTGGGGCTGCTCTCGATCACCCGCACCGCGCCGTTCCAGGGGCCGAGGATGGCGATCTGATACTCGTCGCCCGGCTGCATCCTGCTGGGGTGGCCCCTTGACTTCTGAAAGTCGGCCAGGAGCCGGGGGCAGAAGGCGCCCACATCACACTGGACCCGATCCATCAGCGCCTTGGGGCTCAGCTTGGGCCGATCGATATCCACCCAGTAGCGACGGTGGAAGAGCAGCCCATAGCCCTCGTCGGGCAGTTGCGCCCGCTGCCTGCCCCACAGCAGCCGCCGGGGCACCGGGCGCGGGCGTGGGCGCCGGGTGAGCAGCCAGCCCAGCAGGGCCGTGCCGGAAATGAAAGCTATCAGGGAGGGCATAGCCCCCCCTGATAGCAGCTTGCGCGCGCGAGCGCGCAGCGCCTCGATACGCTGTCGCAACCTCATTAGCGCACAGTCCCGCGGCGGAAGAGGTTAACGATAGCGAGGAGAATGACGGCGCCGATGAAGGAGACGATCAGCGAGCTGAGGCTGAAGTCGCTGTTGTTGATGTTGCTGCCGCCGATGCCGAGGAGACTGAAGATGAAGCCGCCGAGGAAGGCGCCGACGATGCCGACGACGATGTTGAGCAGCGCGCCCTGCTGGGCGTCGGTGCGCATCACGAGGCTGGCGAGCCAGCCGACCAGGGCGCCGAACAGGAGCCACAGAATGAAGTTGATCACGGGTTCCTCCTAGAACGGTGAGCCGTATCCGCTTGCGACCCCCGCCGCGCGGCCGCTCACACTGCCCTTTATGCAAGCCCTGTGCCACGGCGATGAGAGCGCGGCCAGAATGCCGCCCGCTCTGTGGCAACGCGGTATAATAGAACTTGCCCACCCCTGCCGGCACGGGCCGGCGCTTATGATGGGGTGTGGCCCACGTCAGACGCGAGAGGTGAACGATGAGGTTAGAAGGCAGCTCGATCTTGATCGCGGATGACGATGAGCCGATCCGCGATCTGCTGCGGGATATTCTCGAGCCTGAGGGCGCGCGCGTCAGGCTCGCCGCAAGCGGGAAAGAGGTGCTCGCCGCCATCGACGCCGATGAGCCCGACGTGGCGATCTGCGACGTGCGCATGCCGCCCCCCGACGGGCTGGCCGTGCTTCAGGAGCTGCGCGAGAAGGGCGTCGATCTGCCGGTGCTGATCATCACCGCCCAGCCCTCCTCGACCATGACCATCGAGGCCATGCAGAAGGGCGCCTACGACTATATCGCCAAGCCCTTCGACCCCGATGAGATCCTGCACACGGTGCACCGCGCCCTTGAGCACAGGCGCCTAACCAGGCTTGTGGCCGACCTGCAGCGCAAGGATAAGGAGCCTGAGGTCAGCGATACGCTGATCGGGCGCAGCGCCGCGATGCAGCAGGTCTATAAGCTGATCGGTCGCGTGGCTGGCAGCGACGCCACTGTGCTGATCACCGGCGAGAGCGGCACCGGCAAGGAGTTGGTGGCCCAGGTGCTCCACCGCAGTTCGGCCCGCGCCCAGGGGCCCTTCGTGGCTGTGAACTGCGCCGCCCTGCCTGAGACGTTGCTCGAGAGCGAGCTGTTCGGTCATGAAAAGGGCGCCTTCACCGGCGCTATGGCGCAGCGCAAGGGCCGCTTTGAGCAGGCCTCCAAAGGCACGATCTTCCTTGATGAGATCGGCGAGGTCAGCCAGGCCACCCAGAAGAAGCTGCTGCGTGTGCTCCAGGAGCGCACCTTCGAGCGTGTGGGCGGGAACGTGCCGATCAAGGCTGATGTGCGCATCATCGCCGCCACGAACCGCGATCTGCCCGAAGAGGTCCGCAACGGCAATTTCCGCGAGGATCTCTACTACCGCCTCAATGTGGTCAATATCCATATGCCGCCCATACGCGATCGCAAGGAGGATATTCCGCTGCTGGTGGACCATTTCCTCCGCAAGCATCGCTTCAGCCGCGATAAGCCCTCGCGCATCGCCGATGCGGCGATGGAGATGCTCATGCAGCACGAGTGGCCGGGCAATGTGCGGCAGCTCGAGAATACGATCGAGCGGGCGGTGGTGCTCGCCCAAGGCGGCCCGATCGGCCCCGAGCATCTCCTGCTCAGCGACAATGTCTCGGCCCGCGAGCAGATCCTCGACGGCGCCCTGAGCCGGCTGATCGGCGGCACCGCGGACCTGCCGACCCTCCTGGCCGATCTGCGCCGCCGCCTGATCGCCCTGGCGCTCGAGCGTACCCACGGCGACCATGCGGCCGCCGCCCGGCTCCTCGGCGTCGATACCGTCTCCCTCGCCGACTGAGCCGCGGATCGCACCACACAGGAGGGCGAGCCCTCCACAAACCAAATGCCACTGCCGCATAGTGGCAGCTGTACGGACTACTCTCGTGCCCCCAAGCTCGCAGCTTGGGGGCACGGCTCAGCGGTGCCTCTAAACCACCTCCAAACTGAGAGCTTGGGGCGCGGCTCAGCAGCACCTCTAAACCAGCCCTCAAGCTTCAAGCTTGGGGGGTGGCGGTGAAAGGCAGCATAACTACGCACTACGCCGTACGGCCCTAAGTGGAGAGGGAGATCAGCAGGAGCATGAGGGTGACTTCGAGGCAGCGCAGGGTATCGCGCCGCAGCGCATCCCAGAACTCATCGCGGCCGAGCCACCACCACATGCGCCGCGCCTTGTTGCGCACAAAGTGCGAGCGCTCTGACGCCACCGGCACAACCGCCAGCCGATACAGGCGCCGCACGTGCAGGCCGACAGCCGCCCCCCATACGCCGATCAGCAGTAGCTGAATCACCGCTCCCATCGTTCGCTCCCTATACGAACTGCGCCCGCCCGATGGCGGTCAGGCGGCCGCCCCGACTATCTCTCCTATGCGGGACCAGCGCTACCCTTGCAGGAGCGACTGCGCCCCATCGATGAAGATCTCCGCGCCACTGATATGGCTGGAGGCATCGGAGGCCAGGAAGAGCACCAGCTGGGCCACCTGCTCCGCGCTGCCCGACTGCCCATCGGTGAGCGGGATCTGGCCCTCGGGGAACTCCACCGGCTCTTGCGCCTTTTCCAGATTCCGCCGCTCAGTGCTATCGTCAATCTCCGTCTCGATCGCGCCGGGGCAGATCACATTCACCCGCACCCGGTGCTTGGCCAGCTCCAGGGCCATCATCTTGGCGAAGGCCACCTGGCCGGCCTTTGAGGTGGCGTAGGCTGAGGCGCCGACATTGCTGAACATGCGGGTGCCGTTCACCGAGGAGGTGATGATCACCGAGCCGCCGCGCCGCTTGAGGTAGGGGACCGCGGCCCGCAGCGTGAGGAAGGTGCCGGTGAGATTGATGCTGATCGTCTGCTCCCACTCCTCTGGCTTCAGATCCTCGATCGGCGCCCAGACGCCGTTAATGCCCGCGTTTGCGAACAGAATATCCAGCCTGTCCCAACGGGCCGTAACCTGCTCGACGGCCCGCGTCAGTTCGTCAGCTTTCGAGATGTCGGCTGTCACCGCCATGCCACGACCCTTCGCCCCGTCCTCGATCTCAGCGACCACAGCCTCGATCTCCTCGGGCGTGCGGCTCAGGCAGGCGACGCGGGCGCCGCGCTCGGCTAGCAGCAGTGCTGCCGCGCGGCCGATGCCTGACCCGGCGCCTGTGACCAGGGCGACTTTGCCGTTAACATCCATAAAGTGTCTGCTCCAGCGCCGCTCTCCGCGACGGTTGAAAGTCCCCCTCTCACGG
>DAOUGF010000615.1:0-7245 GCA_034429295.1 Chloroflexaceae bacterium | reverse complement strand
CAGCCAGACCATGTAGGCCAGATAGCCGGCGACACCGAGGCCGCCTTCCAGGCGCGAGATCTCTTTGCCGGTCCAGAAGACCGGCGCGGCCATCACCACGACGGCCGTCATGAGCGGGAGATCGAAGAGGATCAGCTCGCGCTCCACCGGCACGCCGCCGGGCGAGGCCAGGCAGGTGAGGCCCATGATCACGAGGATGTTATAGATGCTGCTGCCCAGGAGGTTGCCGATAGCAACCTCCCGCTCGTTCTTGATGGTTCCGATGATGGTGGTGACAAGCTCAGGCGCCGAGGTCCCGATGGCGACGATCGTGAGCCCGATGATGGCGTCCGAGACGCCCAGGGCCCTGGCGATAGCGACCGAGCCGTCCACCAGCCAGTTGGCCCCCGTGATCGTGAGCCATATGCCGATGGCGAGCAGCCCCGCATCCTTCAGCCGCGTTTGCCTGGCTATCCTGCCTGAGCCGGCCTCGCCGTACTCCTCGCTGAACTCCTCCTGAACGGCCTGGGACTCGGCCCGGCTCATGCGGATGAGCGCCATGGTGTAGAGGATGGCGAGGATGACCATCAGGCCGCCCTCGAGCTGCGAGAGGAGGCCATTTAAGGCCAAACCCCAGAGCAAGAGCGCCGCGCCTATCATCACCGGAAGGTCGAGCTTGAAGACCTGCATGTTGATCGGCAGGGGCTGCAGCATTGCGCTCAGGCAAAGGATGAGCAGCAGGTTGAGGATGTTTGTACCGGCGATGTTGCCCACCGTTATCGAGCCGTTGCCCTGCAGGCTGGCGGTGATGCCCACCGCCAACTCAGGCGCGCTGGTGCCGACCGAAACGATGGTGAGGCCGATCACCATCGGGCTGACGCCCAACGAGAACGCCAGCCGGACGGCCCCGCGAATAAGCAACTCCGCCCCGACGATGAGTAGGCCGAGGCCCGCAGCGACCAAAACTGTGCTGCCAATAGTCACAACACCTGCCCTCCTCCCACCTCAGAGGTTGGGCTGCCAACCGTGTTGTACAGCCATTGTACGAAGCGCGGCCGGTTTATCCAAACGCAGGAAAGCTAACGTACCGTGAAGCAGCGGCAATCTCCTTCATCAGAGGCGCGAGAAGGTGCGATAATGGGCGGTAGGAATTGCCGTCGCTGCAAGCAGACAGCTTGCGCCTCAGTGAGGAGGTAATCTATGACGACCGTCGATCGCCTGAACAACTACATCAGCGGCGCCTGGAGGCCGGCCGCCGCAGAGACCCTCCCGGTGATCAACCCGGCCACCGCCGAGACGTTAGCGGAGGTGCCGCTCTCGGCCGGCGCCGAGGTCGCCGCTGCGGCCGAGGCCGCCGTCGCCGCCTTCAAGGAGTGGCGCCGGGTGCCTGCCGGCGAGCGAGTGCAGTACCTGTTTAAGCTGAAGGCTCTGCTGGAGGCCAACCTCGACGACCTGGCCCGCACGATCACGATGGAGTGCGGCAAGACCTTCGCCGAGAGCCGGGCGGAGATCCAGCGGGCGATCGAGAATGTCGAAGTGGCCACCGGCATCCCCTCGCTGATGCAGGGCTACAACAACGAGGATATCGCCCGCGGCATCGACGAGCACATGTTCCGCCAGCCGGTCGGCGTGGTGGCGGCGATCACGCCCTTCAACTTCCCGCTGATGATCCCGCTCTGGTTCATGCCCTACGCGATCGCCTGCGGCAACTGCTTCATCCTCAAGCCCTCCGAGAAGGTGCCGATCAGCAGCCAGCGGCTCTTCGCCCTGATCGATCAGCTCGGCCTGCCTGCCGGCGTCGTCCAGTTGGTCAACGGCGGCAAGGAGGTGGTTGACGCCATCCTCGACCACCCCGCGATCCGGGCGATCAGCTTTGTGGGCTCGACCCCGGTGGCAAAGTACATCTACAGCCGGGCCACGGCGAACGGCAAGCGGGCCCAGTGCCAGGGCGGCGCCAAGAACCCGGTGGTGATCCTGCCCGACGCCGACATGGACATGGCGGCGAAGATCCTCGCCGACTCGGCCTTCGGCTGCGCCGGTCAGCGCTGCCTGGCCGCCTCCACCGCCGTGACGGTGGGCGCCGCTAGGGGGGCCTTCATCGAGCGGATCGCCGACATCGCCAGCAGCCGCAAGGTGGGCTACGGGCTCGACGCCGCGACCGAGATGGGCCCGGTGATCTCCCACCAGAGCCGCGAGCGCATCCACGGCCTGATCGAGCTTGGCCGCAAGGAGGGCGCCGAGCTGCTGATCGACGGCCGCAACCGGCCGGTGAGCGGCTACGAGCGGGGCGCCTTCATCCACCCGACGATTCTGGATAACGTGGCGCCCGGCGGCGAGCTGGCCCGCACCGAGATCTTCGGGCCGGTGCTCAGCCTGATGCACGCCGACGATGTGGACGCCGCCATCGCCCTGGTGAATAACAACCGCTACGGCAACATGGCCTGCATCTTCACCAGTTCGGGCGCGGCCGCCCGCAAATTCCGCTACGAGGCGAATGTGGGCAATGTGGGCATCAACATCGCCGTACCCGCGCCGATGGCCTACTACCCCTTCTCCGGCGCCGGCGAAAGCTTCTTCGGCGACCTCCATGCTCAGGGCCGCCACGGCGTGGAGTTCTACACCGAGACAAAGGTGGTAGTCGAGCGCTGGCCGAAGGAGTGGAGCCGGATGTTCTAGAGGGGCAGAGCGCCCTCACACTCGCTGCGGGGCGCTGCCGCCCCCGCGCCCCCGGCCCAGGAGGGCCAACGCCGGCCCTCCTGGCCCCCTCAAAGCCGGCGGCCGCCAGCACCGAGACGCCATTCGCGTCTTCAGTTTCGCGCCTTCGCGCCTTCGTTTCGCGTTTTTCGCCCAGTTTCGCGTCATTCGCGATCCAAACATCCCCGCCCGAATTCCCCAACAGCCCCGACCGCGATCGCTTGTCGCTCGGCGTCACACTGGCTATAATCACTGATGGGTTGTTGGGGAATACCAGGAACGGTTGGGGAGTATGCCGAGGCACGCGCCGTACATCCTTGTCTGGCGCCCGGAGACGGGCGACTACGAGCTGCGCGCTGCTGGGGCGACCAGCGGCCGGACGCTCGACGGCGACCCCGGCCAGCTCGCCGAATGGCTGTCCGGGCAGCGCTCGCTGGCATTCCAGGGGCGCGACGGTCACCTCACGCTGCTGAAGGAGCGGCGGGCCCGCGGCGGCGACTACTGGTACGCCTATCGCTCGCGCGGCGGGCGCACGAACAAGCGCTATCTCGGCAGCACCGCCAATCTGACGCTGGCCCGCCTTGAGGCGGCAGCACGCGCCCTCGCCGAAACGTCCGATGCGCCGCCGGCGCAGGCCGCCCCGCTCCCTGAGGCGCCCACTCTGCTCAGCGCCAAGCTTCAGCCGCCGCGCCTCCCGCCGGCCCTCGTGGCCCGCCCACGCCTGCTCGCCCGGCTCGACGCGCTCTGGCAGGTGCCGCTCCTCCTGATCTCGGCCCCGGCCGGCTTCGGCAAGAGCACCCTGGCTGCCCAGTGGGCCGCCGACCGCGCCGCGCGGGGCCTGCCGCCCCAGGTGGCCTGGCTCGCGCTCGACCCGGGCGAGAACGATCCGGTGCGCTTCTGGCGCTATGTTATCGCCGCCTGCCAGCGCTTCGGGGCCGATGTCGGGCGGGTCGCCCTGGCGCAGCTCGATTCCTCAGCGCGGCCGCCCTTCGCGCCGCCCCCCCTTGAGCCTGCGCTCGCCGCCCTGCTGAACGATCTGGCCCGCCTCGAACATCCAGCCTTGCTTGTGCTGGAGGACTATCACCTGATCAGCGACGGCCAGATCCACGGCGCCGTGGAGTTCTTCCTCACCCATCTCCCGCAGCAGATACATCTCATGCTGATCAGCCGCGGCGAGCCGCCCCTGCCCCTGCCGCAGCTGCGAGCCGCCGGCCAGATGGCGGAGCTCTCCACGGCGGAGCTGCGCTTCACCCACGAGGAGCTGCGCGCCTTCATGGGCCAGAATCTGCCGCTCGCCCTCTCAGATGAGGCGCTCAGGCGCGTGGAGGTCCGCACCGAAGGTTGGGCCGCGGGGCTCAGGTTGGCGGCCCTCGCCGCCCAAGGCCAGGCCGACGCCGAAGGGGCAGCAGCGGCGATCGAGGCGTTCAGCGGCGGCCAGCGTCCCGTAGCCGACTATCTCGCCGCGGCAGTGCTCGACGCGCAGCCCCCGGCGCTCCAGCGCTTCCTCCTGCAGACAAGCGCCCTGCCTCGTCTGAGCGCCCCGCTCTGCGACGCTGTCACCGGGCGGAACGACAGCGCGGAGCGCCTCGCGCAGCTCGAGCAGGCCAACCTCTTCCTCACGCCCCTCGGCGGCCTCGATGGCTGGTATCGCTACCACGGGCTGTTCGCCGAGGCGATGCAGCGAGCCGCGCGGCAGCGCTTGCCGGAGGAGGAGCTGCGAGCCTGTCACGAGCGGGCGAGCGGGTGGTACGCGCAGCATGACATGCTCGATGACGCGATCGAGGCCGCCCTTGCGGCCGGCATGTGGGAGCGGGCCGCCGATCTGATCGAGCGGCTCGTCGCCGCCCGGCCGAGCGCCGACCCCCAGGAGCCGGCCAGGCTGCGCCGCTGGCTGGAGCAGCTCCCCGAGGCGCTGCTGCACAGCCGCCCCGCCCTCTGCTTCAGCTACGGGATGGTGCTGCTGCGCACGTCGGGCCAGCCGCTCGCCGCCCTTGCAGGCCGGCTGCACGCCCTGGCGGAGCTGGCTGAGGCGGGCTGGCGCCGCACCGGCGACCTCGGGCGCGTCGGCGAGATCTACGCGGCCCGCGGGCTGCTCTCCCTCTGGCAGGGCCGGATCGACCTGGCCGTGAACTGGTCGCGCAAGGCGCTGGAACTGCTCCCCCCATCGGACACCTCGTGGCGCGGGATCAGCTTGGGGTTCTTGGGCAAAGCCCAGCTCGACGAGGGCCAGCTCGACGCCGCTAGAAAGACCCTGACCGAGGCTCACGCCCTGACCACCGCCACCTGGACGCGCCCAGGCACACGGGCCCACGCCATCCTCCTCGGCGATGTGTACGCCGGCCAGGCTGACCCGCACCAGGCAGCCGCTTTCTACCGCCAGGCCCTGGCCGACGCCGAGGAGGCCGACGACCGCCTGGATCTCGGCCTGGCCCGGCTCGGCCTGGCCCGACTGGCCTATGAGCGTAACGAGCTCGCGGACGCCGCCGCTGGAGCTCAGGCGGCCAGTGAGCTCGGGCGGGCCGGCGCTGGCCTCCAGCTTCAGGTGCGCGGCGCGCTCCTGTTGGCGCGGGTGCTGCGGGCGCAAGGCGAGGTTCAGGAGGCCCACGATCAAGTGGCCGCCGCGCTCGGGCTGGCCCGCACCCAGCAGGATGGGCTCTACCGCGAGGCGCTGGCCGTTCAGGCCAGGCTACAGTTGGCCGACGGCAGGCTTGAGGCGGTCGAGCGCTGGGCCGCCGACTACGCCACCTTCGAACCTCCGCCGTCGCAACTACAGCAGGAGCAGGAGGCGCTCATCCTGGCGCGTCTGCAGATCGCTCAGGGTGATGCGGCCACGGCCTTGGAGCTGCTGGGGCAGCTGCTCAACGCGGCGCAGGCCGATGGGCGCCACCGTAGCGTCCTCGAGATCCAGCTGCTCACGGCCCTGGCGCTTGCCGCTCAAGGCCAATCCGCGGCGGCCACGGAGGCCCTGCGCCAGACCCTCGGCCCTGCGCGGGCCGCAGGGTACCGCCGGCTCTTCCTCGACGAGGGGCCGGCCCTCGCCGCCCTCCTGCGCTCGCTCCGGCCGCAGCTGCAGACGGCGAAGGCATCCCCGCGGCGTGAGCCGCCGTTGCAGGCGTATCAGCGGACGCTCCTGCGCGCCTTCGCCCAAGAGCAGCTTGGCCATCACGAGGCGCCGCCGCTGAGCCCACAAGAACAGCGCGTCCTGGGCCTGCTGGCCGAGGGACACTCCAACAGCGAGATCGCGGACGCCTTGGTGGTCTCGCCGAACACCGTCAAGACCCAGCTCCGGCAGATCTACCGCAAACTTGGCGCCACCTCCCGCGCCGATGCGGTACGGATCGCCCGCGAGCTCGCGCTCCTCTAGCGCTCACCCGCCAGTCACCCCTCCGGCCCGAAACCGGCTCCCTACCCCATCCGTCGAATGCGGCGTGAGGCCAGCCGCCGGCAGCCTCACAGCCGACAGCGCTGGATGAGAAAGGAGAGCTCACTTTGCATACTGCTCACACATCGTCGCAGACACCGCCGGCAACGACTCAGCAGGTCGCCCCACCGCGAAGGGCGCGCCGCGCCTACCTGATTCTCGCGATCATCTTCGCCGTGGGCGTCATGGCGCAGGCCTTCCTGGCCGGCGCAGGGATCTTCCTCGCCGGCGATTGGATGCTCTGGCACGAAGGTATCGGCCACCTGCTCACCTCGCCGATCCCGATAATCCCGCTGATCACCCTTATTCTCAGCTTTACGGGGCGGCTGTCGAGCGCCGACCGCTGGATGAGCGCGGGGCTGTTCGTCCTCGCGCTGGTGCAGCCAGTAGTGCTTTATCTGCGGGGCCTCGTGCCCTGGCTCAGCGCCCTGCACCCGCTGAACGCCCTGCTGCTCTTCGCCCTCCCGCTGCTGATGAGCTACCGGGTGTGGCGCCTGATCCGTGAGAAGGAGTAACAACCACTATGAAGCGCATGACCATACATCTCGCCCGCTGGGGCGCCCTCGCCCTCCTGATCGCCCTGAGCGCCTGCGGAACTGTGGCGCGCCCCGACGTCGCCAGCGACATAGAGACGGCCGGGAACACCGTCCATATGAACAACAACCGCTTTGTGCCAGAGGCGACGACGATCGCCGTGGGCGAGAGCCTCACCCTCGTGGCCGACACCTTCGCGCCCCACGTGATCGCCAACGGCACGTGGGCAGGGAATAGCCCGCAGCCGGGGATCGAGCCGGGCGCCCCGACGGTGAACGATCTGCGGATCGACGGCAACGGCTCGGGGACGATCGGGCCTTTCCCCGAGGCGGGGAGCTTCCAGTTCTACTGCCCGATTCACCCGGGCATGAACCTGACGGTGACCGTGGAGTAGAGGGCATTTGGATCGCGAATGACGCGGGTCGCAAGACGGCGCGCAGCGCCTAAACTTCGTCCGCGTTACGAAGTGGCGCGAAGCGCTTAAAACACGAAACGAAAGCGCGAAGGCGCGATAGGGAAGACGCGAACCTGCACGGCAGCTGACGTCTCGCTGGCACTGCTACTCCCGCTCTCGGCGCCGAGGGGCATGCAGCGATGGCTCCCTCGGCGCTGACGGG
>DAOUGF010000614.1:0-8408 GCA_034429295.1 Chloroflexaceae bacterium | reverse complement strand
CTCCCCAGCCTGGAAGAGCGGGCAGTCGCGGTCGGGGCCGTGGCGGTGCTCGCAGCCGCAGTTGGGGATGGGCCGGTCTCCAAGCAGCTTCGGGAAGAGTTGGCGGTTGTGGGGTGGCTGCCGGTAGGCGTAGAGCGGAACGTCGCGGATGTCGCGGGCGGCCATCGGGATACCCCGCTCCTCGTACCGCTTTGTCTTCTCGCGCTGCCAAGGGCGCGCCCGCTCGGCGTCCTCGATCTGGTAGAGCCAGCGGCCGACCACGTCGAGCGACTGGACGAAGCCGAAGGAGCGGTAGCGCTCGATGTCGCTGCCGGGCTCGGGTTGGGGCATCGTGTGGAGGGCCGCCATCGTGGTCTGGATCAGCGTCGAGATGGTGGCGACATCCTCGCTCTCGGTGGCTCGCACAAAGATGAAGCGCTCGGCGCCGATGACCTGCATCTCGTCGTCGTTCGGGCGCACTTCGACGACCTGCTCCGGCGCGATGCCGGTCAGCTCTGACACGAACTGCACCGGCTGGGCGATGGTGGCGCTCAGGCCTACGAAAGCCACCCGGTCGCGCTCGTTGCGGGCAATTTTGGCCTCACGCACGCGGGCCAGGAGCCGGCGGAGCAGCAGAGCCACTTGTGTGCCGGCCGTTGAAGCCTGGAGGTGTATCTCGTCCAGCATCACCACCGACGGCGCGCAGAAGCGCTCGGTGCCAAAGAGGTACTGGTGGTGGCTGCTGAGCAGGCGCCGGTTGAGCGACTCGGTAGTGGCAACGAGGATGTCGGGCGGCTCGGCCTCCATCACCCCTTCGCGGACGTACTTGATGAAGGGGTAGCGCGCGCCGCAACTCGGGCAGAACAGGGTGAGCGGATCCTCAGAGCGGGCAACCAAGCGCACTTCGCTATCAGCACAGGCGTGGCCTTCGGTGCCCACGCAACTGGCGAAGGGCGCGCGGAAGGCCCGAGTCCCTTCATCGTAGGCCCAACCGCGCATTCTTGCGAGCTTCTCCCGCCCTTCCTTGCTGGCGGCAGCCCTAGACAGCTCGTTCCGCCGGTACATCGCCGCACCACTCTCGATCCCGATCGTGAGTTGGGGGAACCCAGCTGTGGCGAGAGCACGGTTGAGGTGATAGAGAACCTCGATGAAGTCGGCCAACTGGTTCTCGGAGAGGGCGACGCGGGGGTAGATGCAGATCGCCTTGACGCCGACTTGGCCGCGGAGGCAGCGCTCGAGCAGGGCGCGCACAAGCACGGGCAAGAAGAAGGCGTAGGTCTTGCCCGCGCCGGTTCCTGCGGTGACCACGACGCCGCGGAAGCCCCTTCCGTGCTCGTCGAGCTCGACGGCCTTGAGGATGGCCTCGAAGGCGCGACGCTGGAAGCCGCTCATCATGCGGAGCTTGGGCAGGGCACGCTCGATCACCTCCACAAGCAGCGCGGCCACCTGCCGTCGCTGGTCGGTAGAGGCAAGGGCCTCGGTGAGAATGGTTTGTGAGGGCTGGTCGCGGCGGGGCACTAGGCGCGACATCACAGTGAGAGTTGTGTCCGCCACGAGGCGCTTGCTCGTGCTGAGGCGGTGGGCGCCCTTCTTGTTGGGCTGCCATACAATGCGCTGGCGAACCAGGTTGATCAGGCGGACCATCTCGGCGATGCGACTGCGGAGCACCCATTCCTCTGGAGGTGCGGTTGGATCATCGTCGAGGCGAAGGATGTCGAGGCACTCGCCGAGGCGCAGGAGCGCGGCGCGTATCAGGGCATCGCGGTCGGCCTCGGCATCAATCTCAACGCTCAGGGGGCGGAATCCCGCGATCACCTCAGCGCCGGTCATCGTCACGTCGTAGACGCCGTAGGCGATCTGCTCAGCCTCGCGCTGCTCGATGAAGGTCAGCACGTCATCGGCGAGCATGCGGATCATCCTCTCATCGGTGCTCATAGCTCTCGCCTTGCGTTCTCAGAATGAGAACCGTATGCCTGCGCGTGGGCAGGAGGGAATCTGGCTGCCGGCTCGTCTGCTGGTTCTCAGAGGGAGAACTAAAAAGGCCCTGCTCAATTGAGCCAGGCCAGAGGAAATGCGGATGTGGATCGTGATACCAGGACATGATCACCTTCAAATTGCCCGCCTCAAAAGCATGAAAATGGCACGCCAGCATACTTCTTTAGCGGTAGTTAGAAGTATAGCACCAAGGCGTCTCCACTAGGGAACCAGGAAGTGAAAACGCTATGACAATCATAAGTCCAGGGTACGGGCGCAAATGCGGACAGATGATTTGAGTGTCTTCAATTCCGCAGCGGTTGCAATCATCAGCAGTCGTCTGCCTGCTGTGCTCGCCACGTTGGAGCACGAAAAACGGGTTGTGTAGGTCGATGCGCGACGGTGTAGGCCACAAGGGCGGTTGGCCGGCTATCCTCGCGACCTTTGCGGAGGTGGCTCGCGCCTAGCACCTGTACAGCGTAGTCTGTACAGCGAGAGCCTCACAAAGCCAGAGAGCCAGGCACCATGGCCAAAAAGGCCGCATGAAATTGCACTAGGGCGTATCTGCAAACTCCTCGGTATTCCGCATTGGAGAGCCGGAAAGGCGGCTTGCACCCAAAACGGCCTTGCACCGCTTCCTGATGCCTAGAATGGCATACTTTGCAGATACGCCCTAGCCCCAGACTCACATGCGGTGCAGCGCGGGGTCCTGGCAGTGAAAGCGCCAGAACTCGGCTCCCTTTCGAGAGGGTCTCGACCAGGGCAGCCAAGTGACTATCTCGCACAGCCCGGGCGGTGAGGCCTCGCAGCAATGCTTGGGGACCTATTCGCCCTCTGCCTCATCAACGTAATGCTCCTCAGCCGGCCGGGCCTGGAGCTGAAGTAGGCACTCGCCTCAGCTAACCTACTCGCTCCAAAGCGATATCTTCTTCCGAGATGGGATCGTCGCGAGGCTCCAGGTGGGTGAAGACGGTCGTATTCGGGAGAGCGCGACGAATGGCCCGCTCTACCTCTTCGGCCGCTGAGTGACCCTGCTGGACAGTCCAGTCATCCGGGACCAGCAGGTGCAGCGAGACGAAGCGGCGGGCGGCCGCTTGCCGGGTTCGCAGGGCGTGATAGGAGATCCCGCTCGCCGCGAAGCTATCGAGGACATCCCGTACTTGCCTGCGCTCTGCCTCAGGGATGGCCGTATCCATCAGGCCGAGTGTGGAGCGACGCACCAGTTTGACCCCGGACCAGACGATATTTGCGGCAACGAGCAGGGCAATAATGGGGTCGAGCCGCTCCCAGCCGGTGAGCCAGACCAGGCCAACGCCAATCAGGACGCCTGCCGAGGTCCAGACATCGGTCATCAGGTGGTGGGCATCGGCTTCCAACGCGATCGAGTGGTGTCGCTTCCCGGCGGCGAGGAGGACGCGGGCGACGCCAAAGTTCACGGCCGAGGCGACGAGCGAGATCGCGATGCCCAACCCGGGCTGCTCGATCGGCTGTGGGTCGAAGAGGCGGCCCCAAGCGGCCCAACCGATGCTCGCAGCGGCCACAAGGATGAGCAACCCCTCCAACGCACTCGCGAAGTACTCGGCCTTGGTGTGGCCGTAAGGGTGATCGTCGTCGGCCGGACGGGCGGCGATGGAAAGCATCGCCAGGGCCATAAGCGCCGCTGCGAGGTTCACCAGCGACTCAAGGGCGTCGGAGAGCAGGCCTACTGAGCCGGTAAGCCCGTAGGCCGCCATCTTCAGGCCGATGGTCAGCACCGCCGCTGCGATCGAGAGCCAGGCGAAGTGGAGGAGGGATGGTCGCTGCATCTGCATGGATGTCGCTCAACAATGTGAGCGACAAGATATAATATTAATACCTATCAGATCATCAATTCCGAGCCTCAGAGCGAAGTATATCGTCCGATACGCTGTTTTGGCAATAGTATCAAATGTGTTTATCGCTTGCGAGATATTCTTTAGTCGTCCCAAAATCAGAAATCTACATCATTGAGATATTCTTTTCGGTCGCCGCGAGGAGTTCTAACAATGCGCCTATCCGTAAATATTGGGCATTACAAAACAACATTCTCCTGCAAACAGCAACAGCGATCATCCTGCCATCCGTTGTTCTATCGCTCGATAGGTTTTGCACCACCGTGACCTGATTGGGTACTTCGAGCGCAGGGGCAATCAACGCGTGACAAGCAAAGGCCGGGAGGGCATCGCATTCCTCCCGGCCGTTCGCTACGACACTGTGCCTGGCGTGGGTGCGCTACCCGCTATTCTGGAAGCCGCCCTCGGCGAGCACAATCGCGCAGTCTTCGAGCCGCAGACAGCCGCAGTTCAGGCTGGTCTCCAGCACGCGCTTCATCTGCTGCGCTCGCTGGATCAGCGCGTCGAGCTCCTGCATCTTCTTGCGCGCCAAGGGCTGCCAACGGGCCGCGGGCGGAGTGTCGGGCGCGAAGCCGTGGAGCAAGGTGCGGATCTCGGCCATCGTGAAGCCCGCGCCTTGGGCAAGCTGGATGAGCCGCAGCATCTGCACCGTGCTCTCATCGTAGCGCCGCCGCCCGCTGACCCGCCGGGGCGCCGGAAGCAGGCCAATGCGCTCGTAGTAGCGCAGCGCCGAAGGGCGGATGCCGGCTCGACGCGCCACCTCACCGATCGCAAGCTCGCTCATCATTCCCCCTTGACTTAAACCGCAGTTCAAACGCGGTACGGATAGCGGACTACGGTCTATGCTGTACGGGCATTAGCCTAGCTTACACCAACCCGCTGCTTGAGCACCCCCTTCACCAGGGCCAGCACGCCAAAGGAGATCGCGAGCAGGATGGCGGCGAGGATCAGGGCCAGGTTGAGATCGCGCTCGAAGCCGAGGTAGATCGCCAGTGGCATGGTCTGCGTGCGGCCGGGCAGGTTGCCGGCAAAGATGATCGTCGCCCCAAACTCGCCCAGCGCCCGTGCCCAAGTCATCACCGCGCCGCTGAACAGCGCCGGCCAGGCCAGCGGGATGGTGATGTGCCACAGCACTTGGGCCGGGCTGGCGCCATCGAGGGCGGCGGCCTGCTCGAGCTCGCGGTCTACTCCCGCGAAGCCTGCGGCGGCGGCCTTGACGAAGTAGGGCGCTGCAACGAAGCACTGCGCCAGCACCACCGCCGCTCCGGTGAACGAGATGCTGATGCCGAGCTCGGCGAGCGGCGCGCCGAGCAGGCCGCGCCGCCCGAGGGCCATCAGCAGGGCGATGCCGGCCACCGAGGGCGGCAGCACCATCGGCAAGTCGATCAGCGTGTCGATGATCGTGCGCCCGGGGAAGCGGCGGCGAGCGAGCTGGAAGGCCAGCGGCCCGCCGAGGATGAGGGCCAGGGCGGTCGCCAGGAGCGTTGTCGCCAGGCTCAAGCTGATCGCCTGTGTGACGACCGTGCTCGTGACAGTGGCCCACAGGCCGCCCCACTCCAGCCTGAGCAGCATCGCCAGCAACGGCAAGAGCATGAAGCTGAGCAGCGGCAAGGCCATCAGCCAGCCGAAGGGCGGCCGCGCGAGCCGTAGCCGGCGCCTTCCAACCTGTTGTGGCAGCGAGCGCTCCATGCTACGGGCTCCCCGCGGGCGATATGAAGCCGTATTTCGCCAGCACCTGCTGGCCCTCGGGCGAGAGCACATAGTCGATGAAGGCTTGGGCCAGCTCAGGGTAGGGGCTGTCGGCGATGGGGGTGATGGGGTAGGAGGCGATGGTGTTCAGCTCGTCGGGGATGGCGATCTGCTGGATGTTGTCGGCGTCGAGGGCGACGTCGGTGGTGTAGGCGATACCCGCGTCACCTTCACCCAAGGCCACCTTGGTGAGCACCGAGCGCACGTTGTCCTCGAAGCTCACCACATTGGCGAGCACGGTGGGGCTGAAGCTCTCGGTGTACTCGGGTAGGGCGCTGGCCTTGGCCAGGAAGTCGAGGCTGTACTGGCCCACCGGCACGGCGCTGTCGGCCAGGATGAGCCGCAGGCCGGGCCTGGCGAGATCCTGCAAGGTTTCAATGCCGGCGGGGTTATCTTTGGGCGTGATCACCACGAGTCGGTTGCGCACGAAGGTCTTCTGGGCGCCGCTGACCACACGGGAGCCCTCGATCACCACCTGCATCTGGCTGTTGTTGGCCGAGGCGAAGACATCGGCTGGGGCCCCTTCGTTGATCTGCGCTGCCAACTGCTGCGAACCAGCGAAGTTGTAGACCACATCGACGCCGGGGTTGGCGGCCTCAAACGCCGTGGCGATCTCCTCGAATGCGTCGGTGAGCGAGGCGGCGGCGAACACGGTCAGCGTACCTTCAACGGTCGTCGCGGCTTCGGTCGGGGTCCCGGCCGGGTCATCTGCCAGTGCGGGCGGGGTGGTCGGCTGTGTCGCCGCCGGGGCGCCACCGCAGGCGGCCAACAGCAGCGTGAGCACGAGCATGGGTAGGAGCCAGCGTGGCACAGGAACCTCTTCTACAAGCAGGAGATGTGAACCTGGCACAGCGGGAGAGCCGGCTCACGCCTTCGCCAAGTTGTCCTATCGCAGCGGCGGCACAGCCGCGACCTGGATGTCGCCGCCGGCGCGGTAGTAGTCCGAGGTGAAGACGATCCCTGCGTCCACCTCGCCGCGAGCGACCTTGCTCAACACGTCTGTCACTGTCTCGGCGTAGTAGACGACGTTGTGCAGCACTGCCTGGGCGCCCACACTGCCCAACGCGCCCTGCTGCTCGGCAATGCTGAGCGCCTCCTGGGCGTAGCGCCCGATCGCGGTGGCCTCCGAGCCGAGTGCCAAGCGCAGGCCCGGCCGGGCAAGGTCGCTCAACGTGCGCAGCGTGGCGGGACGCTGGGTTGAGGTCACGATCGCCAGCTGGTTATGGCAGAGTGGGCGGGCGGTGTCGGCCGCAATCCGCCCCGCCGCAGCAACGAGCGCGTCCTCGTGGGCGGGCGCGAAGACATCGGCGCGGGCGCCCTGAGCCAGTGCGTCGGCCAGGGCCTGCGAGCCGCCGAAGGAAAACTGCAGCTGGACGTCCGGGTGCCTCGCCGTGAAGGCGGCCGCGAGCTGCTCGAAGGCCGTGGTGAGCGACGAGGCGGCGTAGATGATGAGCTGACCAGCAAGGGGCGCTTGCGGGGCTGAGATCGGCGGCGGTGTGCCCGCGCCAGCAGGCAGGAAGCCCGAGCGCGCCAGCACCGCCTGGCCTTCCGGCCCGCAGGCGAAGGCGACAAACTGCCGGGCGAGGGTGAGAAGCGCACTATCGGCGATGGCTGCGATGCGGTAGGTGATCGCAGGCAGCGCCGGCAGGGGGCCGAAGGTGTCGAGCCAGTCGAGCATGGCCTCGGCCTGGCGGATCTGCCACTGACCGACCAGCCAGGCGTAGCTGTGTGGCGCGATGCCCTCGTGGCTTGTGCGGCGCAGCTCTTGGAGCCAGGCCCGCACCTGCTGGCGCTGGCTGGTCAAGAGTTGATGGACAGCGCTCGGGCCGTGCTGACGGGCGAAGTAGAGGCGGGCAAGGAAGCCGCGCTCCCGCTCCTCGGCGAGATCGAGCGGGGCGAAGAGCCAGCTGGCGAAGGCCGCCGCTCCCGCCGGTGTGAGCTGGAGCAGCTTGCGCGGCGGTCGCGAGCCGCGCGGCTCGAGCGTCACGGTGAGGTAGCCCTCGTCTTCGAGGCGCGACAGCAGGGCGTAGAACTGGCTCTGCTTGAGCGGCCAGACGCTGCCGAGGGCCTCTGGGGCGATCAGGCGCTGGTAGAGATCGTAGCCGTACAGCGGCTGCTCGCGGAGAAAGCCCAGGATGGCGTGCTCGATGGTCAACGGCTGCCTGCTCCGGCTCACGCTCCTACCTCCGTCATCGAGCTTCTGCCTGGCATTTAATCATCTATGACTAAAAAGATATGTGGCAGGCTGATTATCCATGGAGCCACCCCTATTGTCAAGCAGCATCACATTAATCTATTTAACATCGATTTACCCAGGTTCGACCTCCTGCACAAGAATATCGGCCGAAGCGCTATAAGTCAAAAATGACTAAAGTGGGCATTAAATTGTCGGCACGAAACAACATCGCCGCCAGCCAGGGCCGGGGCTCCGCCGGTACGCTATTCTCGCCACTCAGCGATGACGAGCAGCGCGAACAGCTCCGCCTACTGCGCAAGCTCGACCACAGCCTGGCAGAGAAGCAGGCCGCTTATCGCTCCACCTCAGCCGATGGCCAGGCTGCGCCACTATCTCCGCGAGCGCTCAGAGGCTCCAGCGCAGACCGTAGCGACAGCCTGACTAGTGCCCGTACAGCGTAGTCGGTAGTCCGTACGGCAAGAGTCTCACAACGCTTATGTTTTGTCCCTATCGGAGCGCGACGATCCGTGCTATGCTGCGAAGAGCCGAATGATTCGGCCCCCCGTTCACCCGCCCCCCTCCTGATCCTCCCCGGATACGCTCTGTCCCGGCTGCCGCACTGTACCTGAAGCACGCATCTTCAGGCAGTGCGAGCGGAG
>DAOUGF010000613.1:0-3388 GCA_034429295.1 Chloroflexaceae bacterium | reverse complement strand
AGATCTGCTGCTAGCCGAGGCGGATGGCTCTGCCCGTCGATGGGACGGGTACGCCGCCAGGTGGCGGCATGGTACAGCCTTCCTGCTTGGGGGTGGTCCGGAGGGGGCAGCCGCCCACTCCGGCGGGGGGCGCGGGGGGCAGAGCCCGCCCGCATCCTCACCCACCGTGCAGGTGGTACTGGTACAGGGCAGCGCCCCGCTACTGCGGGACGGCCAGTGGTGGGGCGAACAGCTCATCGACCTGCTCCTGGAGCAGCACGTAGAGCGTATAGCAGCCGAGGGCCGTGCCGAGTGGCACGTTGGCCAGGTTGAGGATGCCGACCACGATGGCGAGCATGCGCCCCCAGCGCCGGCGCGTCAGCAGCCCGTAGCCCGCCACGATCCCGGGCAGGGCCAGCAGCGTCAGCAGGCCGCCGACCATGCTGCCCACCAGGCTGAGGATGGGTAGCGCCTGCGGATCGCCGGCCAGGACGCCGATGCTCGTCAGCAGGGTGAAGACGAAGCCGCCGATGATCAGGAAAATCAGGTGGCTAGCGATGAAGAGCCAGCCCAGGATGCCGACGTGGAGCTCGATCTCACGTCGTTGCATGGCGAGCCTCCTTTCCTGCGTCCTGGTCGCCGCTTGCGTCGGGATGGAGGATGAGGCCGGCGGGCCGCCGCGAGCTACGGACGGCCGCGTCTGTCGCGCGAGCATCCGTGTGCGGCCAGAGGGCGCATAATACAATCGTCGTGGCCCTATCGTAATACGCCGCCGCCGCAAATCACGGATCGATCGGCTAACGGCGGGTAAAGGTTTCGCCCGCCGCCGTGGAGTTGCCTCGGGCGACGGCCCACGCACTGGATCGAGAGTATCGGACGAAGAGCACAGCATCGCAAGGAGGACGTTTTGAAGGTTATGCTGGTTACTGGCGGGAGCCGGGGCATCGGGGCGGCCACGGCGCGCCTCGCCGCGCAGCGCGGCTACGCCGTCTGTATCACCTATCGCCAGAATCGGGCGGCCGCCGAGGCGGTGGTGGCGGAGATCAGCGGGCGCGGGGGCACGGCCATCGCGATCGCGGCCGACGTGGCGGTCGAGGCCGATGTGCTGCGGGCCTTCGCGGAGCTGGATGAGCGCTTGGGGCCGATCTCGGCGCTGGTGAACAACGCGGGCATCCTCGAGCAACAGATGCGGGTCGATCAAATGAGCGTGGCGCGGGTGCAGCGCATCTTCGCCACCAATGTGATCGGCAGCTTCATCTGCGCCCGCGAGGCGGTGCGGCGCATGTCTACCCGCTACGGCGGCGCCGGCGGCGCGATCGTGCAGGTCTCGTCGGTGGCTGCCAAGCTCGGCGCGCCCGACGAGTATGTGGACTACGCCGCCTCGAAGGGGGCGATCGACACCTTCACTGTGGGGCTCGCCAAGGAGGTGGCGCTGGAGGGCATTCGGGTGAACGCCGTGCGGCCCGGCGTGATCGACACCGAGATCCACGCCAGCGGCGGCGAACCTGGCCGGGTCGAGCGGGTGAAGGCGGCCGTGCCTATGCGCCGCGGCGGCCATGCCGACGAGGTGGCGCGGGCGATCCTCTGGCTGCTCTCCGACGAGGCCTCGTATATCACCGGGGCCTGCCTCGACGTGACGGGCGGCAGGTAGGTCACCATGGAGACACAGAGGGCGTAGAGGTGGGTGGTTGGGCTGGCGGGCGTTGTCGCCCTACTCAAACCTTCGTGCCCTCTGTGCCTTTGTGGTGCAAGCGCACGGCTCAGACCAGGCCCGTCGGCAGCAGCACTCGCCCCGCGCCGTGGTAGATCCGCATGCGGCCGCCGCGCACATAACCGATCAGGGTGATGTTCCAGGCCCGCGCGAGGCGTATTGACATAACTGTCGGCGAGGTGCGGGAAACCACCACGGGCGCCTCCATCTTGCGCGCCTTGGTGATCATCTCCGATGAGATGCGCCCGCTGCTCACCAGGATGCGGTCGCGGGTGGCGATCCCCTGGAGCAGCGCGGCGCCCCGCAGCTTATCGAGTGTGTTATGGCGCCCCACATCCTCGGCCACCAGCAGCAACTCCTCGCCGCAGGCCAGCGCCGATGTATGCACACCGCGGCTCGTCCGATAGAGCCCGGCGGCTTCGTTCAGGGCGCGCATCAGCGCGGTGATCTGCGCCGGCGTCACCTGCAGATCGCTCTGCAGCGGCGGCCGGTCGCCGGAAAGATCGTCGAAGGTGACGCCGCCGCCGCAGCCGGAGGTGAGGATGCGCCGCTCCTTGCGGGCGGGCGGCGCGCCCTTCAGCCGCACGTCGATGCTGCCCACCGCCTCCTCGCAGCCCTGCATGCGCAGTTCGCCGTTCAGGCCGGCCTCGGGGAAGAGCATGTAGACCCGGTCGTCGTCGAGGTGGACCTTCAGCTTCCAGACGTCGTCGAGCCCTGCGATCAGCCCCTCCGAGAGCATGAAGCCCAGGGCCAGATGGTGCAGCCCCACCGGCGAGCACATGAAGGTCAGCCACTCATGCCCGTTGATGAAGAGCGCCCAGGGCGTCTCAGCGATCACCGGGCGGCGCACCGCTGTGGCCGTGTCGCCGTCGAATTCGAGGTAGTCTAAGTCGAGGATAGGGTCCATAGGAAGCTAAAAGTCATGCGGGCGCGTACCCCCGCTCCAGCGCCACGAGGTCGAGGTGGAGCGTGGCGAGGTCGTGGACGGCCAGCTCGTAGGGCGGGATGGGGGCGAGAGTGTTGAGCACCTTCACATAGCCGTGGCACTCGTCGCAGGTGGCGACGCGCTGGCTGTCCTGCCCTTCGACGTGGAAATAGCGGAGTTGCTCGTGGTCGCGGCTCTTGCAGAAGGGGCAGAAGAGCCGGTCGGCCTGCCACTCGCTGGCGCAGATCCCGCAGCGGAGGTAGCGGAACTGCTCGAGCCCGCGTTGCTCGGCGAGCAAGGGCCAGCCGCCGCAGGTGGGACAATAGCCCTGACGCCAGGCGGCGGTCTCTCGCAAGGGCCGGAGCTCGGCAGCGAGAGTGCTGAGGGGCTGGAAGAGGCTGAAGCGCAGCAGGGTGCCGAGCAGGTCGGCGGGGAGCTCCAGCCGGGCCGCCGTCTCGGCCACGCTGGCAGTGTCGCTGCTAAGTACAGCCGCGACGAGCGCCGCCGGGTCGAGAGCGCCGCGTCGTAGCGCAGCCCGCAGTGGCTCAGCGCCGTGGGCGCCCGCCTGCGCGGCGGCGGCGGCCAGGCGCCCGAAGCAATCCCGCAGGGCAGCGGAGTCGATGCCAAGCGGCTCGTCGCGGAGCAGCGGCGCGCCGGCGGCGAGCTTCGCGGCGGCCTGCTCCCGGCTGAGCGCCGCCGTGGCGCTGAGGGCGGGGCCGGCGGCCAGCGCCCGCAGCAGCGCGGCCTGCACGGCGGCGGCGGGGGCGAGTTCG
>DAOUGF010000612.1:0-3583 GCA_034429295.1 Chloroflexaceae bacterium | reverse complement strand
GCGCCTGGCAGCGTACCCGTCCGATCGACAGGCAGAGCCATCCGCCTCGGCCGGTGGCGGATCTCCGGTCGGGGTGGTGTGCGAGCATCGGTTGTGCCGCCCGCTTCCTCACACCAGATTCAGGAAAGCTTGCCGGCGGAGTAGCGGCGGCACGCCGAATCGTGCAGGGCGCAACCAGCGGGCGAGGGCTACCGCGCTTGGCCAGGGCTCAAGCCCGACGATGAGACGAGGTAGCAGATCAGCGACGGCACGGCACTGGCCTCCGGCTTGGGGTCCAGGGGCGAGGCCCCTCGCGCGGGGGCGGCGGATGCAGTGGCGCGAAGCGCTTGCGCCCCGCAGCGGGCATCGGCTGCCTGCCCGCTTCCCCGGCGGCGTGCCGTCAGCCCAGCAGCGCCATGGCCGCGCCGGGCAGCATATGGCGCGGCAGATAGGCGTCGGCGCCAGCGGAGAGGGCGCGGGCGGCGCTATCGGCCAGCAGCACAGTGCCGATCGCAATCAGCCTGGTGGCGGGTGGGAGCGTGGCCCGCAGCCGGGGCAGCAGTGCCTCGCCCTGGTGATCGTTCATCGGCAGGGCTACAAAGACGGCCCCCAGGGTCAGGAGGCGGGCGAGCGCGCTCACCTCGGCGTCGCCGGCCACGGCCAGGCAGCCGACGCCTCTGGCGCGGAACTGCCCGGCGAGGGCCTGCGCAGTGAGCTCATGCTCGTCGATCACCAGGATGGTGGGGTGCGCGGGGTTGGGGGCGGGCTCGGCCATCGCAGCGGCCTCCGGCGCGCAGGGCAGCGTCACGCTGAGGCGGCAGCCGGCGCCGGGCTGGCTCTCGAGGGTCACGCTGCCGCCGTGGAGCCGGACCAGGCGCGCCACCAGGGCCAAGCCCAGGCCGCTTCCGGCGGGCCGCCGGCCCGGCTCGCCCTCGGCTTGGGAGAAGGCGTGGAAGAGCCGCCGCTGCTGGTAGGGCGCGATGCCGACGCCAGAGTCCCAGACGGTGAAGCGGAGCGCTGCGCCATCGGCCTCGACGGCCAGCTCGAGGCCCACGATCCCGCCGCTAGGGGTGAACTTCAGCGCGTTGCTGAGCAGGTTCACCAGGATCTGCGTCAGGCGCCGGACGTCGGCCATAAGGGGCGGCGCGTCGGGCGCGATGCGCTGCTCAAGCGTGATGCCCTTCGCCTGCGCGCCCTCGCCTACCAGGCCCAACGCCGTCGCGCACACCTCGGCGGGGTAAACAAGGGCGAGGACGAGCTCCTCGCACCCGGCCTCGATCTTCGCCAGATCGAGGATGTCGTTGATCAGGCCGAGCAGGAGGTTGCCATTGCTGCGGATCGTCTCCAGGGGCCGCCGCTGCCTCTGGCTGATGGGGCCATAGTAGCCGTCGCCGAGCAGATCGGCGACCCCGAGGATGGCGTTGAGCGGCGTGCGCAGCTCATGGCTGATCCCGGCCAGAAAGGCGTCTTTCGCCTGCATCGCTCCGGCCAGCCGCTCGTTCATCAGCCGCAGCTCGGCCGTGTGGGCCGTCATCCGTTCCGCCAGCAGCCTCCGCGCTACTTGCCGGACGAGTTCAAGGGCCTCCTCGCCGATGGATGCTAGATCGAGCTTACGTATCGTGGCAGCGAGAATATGCTGCAAGGCCAGTTCGTCATCGGCGCTCAGCGCCCCACCACGTGTCTTCATGGACTCCTACTACCGAGGGTCGTGTTTATAATTGGGGCGCAGTATAGGCGCGTGTTGTTACCTCCAAGCAACCAGGGCGGCGCCGCGCTGCACCACCCTTGTCACTTGTCTCACTAATCGGTCGGGGCGCCGGCAGCGATCCAGGCGGCGATCTGCGCCCGCTCCTCCTCCGTCATGTTTGTGCGGTTGCCCAGCGGCATCGCCTTCGCCACCACCACCTGGGTGTGGATCTGCTCGGCGTGCGCCTTGATCTGGGCGGGGTCGGTGAGGATGAGGCCCTTCGGCGGCGCGCTGAAGAGCGGGTCGCTCGGCTGGGCGGCGTGGCAGCTCACGCAGCGCCGCGCCATGATCGCCTGTACCTCGGCGAAGGAGACCGGCGCGGCCGCCACGCTGCCCGGCTGCCAAGGCCGCGCCATCAGCAGGAAGGCCAGGGCGGCGCCGGCCACTCCGGCGCCGATCGTCCAGGGGAGCCACTCCTTCCAGGTGAAGCGGCTGTTCATGCCGTGGCGCACCAGCGCGCTCGCCACCATCAGCACGCCGAGCGTCACCCAGCCCAGGGAGGTGCCGTAGGTGCTGGGGTAGTGGTTGCTGATCATGGTGAAGATCACCGGGAAGGTCATGTAGTTGTTGTGGATGGAGCGCGACTTCGCCCTGTAGGAGAGCGCTGGGTCCTGGGGCTGGCCAGCCTTCGTGGCCGCCACCAGAGCTCGCTGGGAGGGCACCACGTAGAACCAGACGTTCCCGGTCATCAGGGTGCCGAGCATGGCGCCCACGTGGATGAAGGCCGCCCGCCCGCTGAGCAGCTGGGTGAGCCCGTAGCTCACGGCAAGCAGGAGCAGCAGCGAGATCGTGAAGGCCAGGGGCGTATTCTTGCCGATGGGTGAGCGCCAGAGCAAGTCGTAGACGAACCAGCCGCCCACGAGAGTGCCTACGCCGATGGCGATCGCCATGCCCTGATTGATCTGCGCCACGTTCGGGTCGATCATGTAGGCGGCGCCGCCCATGTAGTAGACGAGGATGAGCAGCCCGATGCCGGAGAGCCAGGTGGTAAGGTTCTGAAACATGAACCAGTGGAGCGGCTTGGGCAGCCAGCCCGGCGGCAGCAGCGTCTTCTCCACCTCGTAGAAGGCACCGCTGTGGAGCAGCCAGGTCTTGCCGAACGTCTGCTCGTGGCGGGTCTCCTCCCTGGTGAGCACGCGGTCGAGCCAGTTGAAGAGCAGCGAGTTGCCGATCCACATGATCCCGGCGATCACATGGGTCCAGCGGAAGAGCAGATCCAGCAACTCGCGGAACGTGGTGCCGAGGTCCATAGGCGCATCTCTTGCTGTCGATCTTGTCGGTGCGCCCATCATACCAGAAGGGAGAAGGGAGACGTGAGCGGCGCAGCCGCCCGGATTCTCCCTTCTCACTTCCCTTCGGGAACCTCAAAGCTCCCCTCGCTCACCATCACGGCGGCGCCGCCGACGCGCACGGCCCGTAGTTCGCCGCCGGCCATGTCGGCCTCGACCTCCAGGATGCTCGGGCGGCCCATCTCGAAGCCCTGCTCCACCACCCAGCGCAGCGTGCCGTCGGCCACGCCCGCGCGGGGCGCCAGGTAGCCCGCCAGGGCCGTGGCCGCCGCGCCGGTGGCCGGGTCCTCAGGGACGCCGAGGCGGGGCGCGAACATGCGCACCCGCAGGTCGGAGCCGGGCAGTTCAGGGTCGAAGCAGATCGGGTAGACCTCGGGGGCCCAGGAGTTAGCCAGGTGGCGCTCCCAATGCTCCAGGCGCAGACGGGCCCGGCCGAGGGCCGCCCGATCTCGCAGGGGGATGATCGTGAAGGGCGGGCCGCCGGAAGAGACCGCCGCCGGCTGATAGGCGCCGTAGCCGATCTCGGCGGGTTCGAGGCCAAGGATCGCGGCGAGGTCGGCGGTGGCCA